>JAWKPF010000021.1 GCA_041390825.1 Thermomicrobiales bacterium | reverse complement strand
GCCGCCACAGAGGATTCGGCCTCGGTCGAGATGCTGCGGTGCGCCGGCGGCATCGTCATCGGCAAGACGGTCACGCAGGAATTCGCGGCCGGGGTCGTCAGCCCTCCGGCGCGTAACCCATGGGACCCAACCCGCATTCCGGGGGGATCGTCTGGCGGATCGGCGGCAGCGGTTTCGGTGGGATCGGCCACGGCTGCGATGGGTTCCGACACCGGCGGGAGCATCCGTATTCCCGCTTCGGTTTGTGGCGCGGTCGGTCTGAAGCCGACCTATGGCGTTCTCAGCACCAGGGGCGTCTTTCCGCTTTCCTGGGCCCTGGATACGGTCGGGCCGCTGACCAGAACAACCGAAGACGCCTATACGATGTACTGCGCGCTGGCCGGCATCGAGCAATCGGCGCCGCTCATGCCATTGGCGCTTTCCGAGATACGCGTCGGCGTGTCGCATCCGCATTTCTTCGAGCAACTGCAACCGGGTGTCTACGAGGCAGTACGGCAGGCCATCGGCTTGCTTGCGGCTGGCGGCGCTCAGGTGGTCGATGCGCCGTGGGACGATGCCCGCGCGGCGCGGGCCGCCGGGTTCATCATCAACCGGGTCGAGACCGAGGTTGTGCACCGCGAAGGGGTCAAGAAGAACCCGGGTAGCTATGGTCCGACGCTCATGGAGCGCGTGAAGGCGTCGTCGCTGATTCCGGCTGGCGCATTGGTGCGCGCGCAACAAGCGCGCACGGTGGTGCGCGCCAGTATCGAGCAGGTCTATCTCGATCACGGAGTCGACGTGCTGGTTTCTCCTGCGACACCTGCCACGGCATTGCCAGCCGACGACCTCTTTGCCGACTATCCCGGAACGGCGCGCGAGCATGTCACCCTGGCGTACACGCGCATGACGATGCCCTTCAATATCACCGGACAGCCGGTGCTCTCGATTCCGTGCGGGTTCGATGGGAATGGCTTGCCGGTCGGCCTGCAGATCGCGGGACGCCCGTATGACGAAGCGCGTCTCTGCCAGATCGGTATGGCGATCGAAGCCGTGCTTGCCAATCAGTTCGGCGCGAACTGGACCCGTCCACCACTCGCGACGGAGATGGCCCTGTGAGCGATCTCGATCGGAACGAATTCCAACGCGGCGCTCAGGCTCGGCAGAACCTGGTCGCCGCGCTGCGTGAATGCGGCGAGCTTGCCGATGCGGTCGAGCATTTCCAGGGACAGGAGCTGCTGGATGTTCTGCTCTATCTGGACGGTCTCCGCTATGTCATGGCCGAGTCGGGCCAGTTGCTCCAGGGTGTGGTGCGCGGGTACGAGGGGTAGACGCCCAGTCCTCTGTCACTGATAGCAAGCGACACCGCTCACCGGTTCCCACGATGCCTGGCGGCGATCGTTCGTGCGGACCTCTACAATCCGGCAACAACGGACCGGGGCGAAAAAGCACGATCGAGTCGATTGTTCCATGCCAATTTGCAGCGCCGACCAGCTTCGCGGGCTGATGACCGGGCTTGTTCGAGGCAGTCGGCACACTTATCGAGACATCGGCGTTCATTAAACTCGCTTGTGGCCGCCAACCTGACCGGCCACGATTCCCATGGCGTCATTCGTATCCTCCAGTACATCGAAGCTGTCGAAAGTGGCGCGCTCGACCCGAAGGCCGAGGCGGCAAAGTGGTCTCCATCGATGGGGCGACCCTCAAGGTCGGCAAATGGGGATGGGGACAGCCCGCGTTTCACCTCGCGGTGAACGAGACGATGCGCCTGGCACGGGAGTATGGAATTGCCATCGGAACGGTCGAGCGCTGTTTCCATGTCGGGCGCGGTCGCTCCCTATGTGGAAACCATTGCCCGAGACGGGATGATCGGTATCGCGATGGCGAACGCGGGAGCAGCGGTTGCGCCCTATGGAGCGCGCACCCGTGTGATGGGCACCAACCCGATCGCCTGGTCTGTTCCAGGAACTGACGAGGATCAGCCGTTCGCGCTCGACATTGCCACTGCCCAAATAGCCGAAGGCAAGGTGCGGGTGGCGCGCAACAAGGGTGTCCCTGTTCCTCCAGGTGTGATCGTCAACAAAGATGGCGCGCCTTCGCTCGATCCGAATGACTTCTACGACGGAGGCGCGCTGATGGCGTTCGGTGGTCACAAGGGCTCCGGATTCAGCATCCTGGCGCAGCTGCCTCTACCGTGGTCTGGCGGGGATGACCCAGGACCGGTTGAAAACGCATCGAGGAGGCAACGGTCCCGTCGTCATCGCCATCGATCCCGCGCGTTGTCCGGCGTTGCTTTGACTTCTTCCGTGACGTCGTGACCGAAGAAGCTGGCGGTGCAGCGGCGCCACGCCGGCTGAAGGTTTTTCAGAGGTCCTGATGCCCGGCGATTTCGAGGTGCGCGAGCAGGCACGGCGCGAAGCCGAAGGGTGCATGGTCGACGACACCACCTGGAACGCGCTGGTGTCCGAGGCGAAGCGCTTTGGGACTGGCCGAGTCGATCTATGCGCTCGCGAGTTAGCACGCGCGTGGACCTACATTCTTCATCGTGAGCGCGATCGGATAGCCGCCAGCGAGGGATGCGAGAACCATCTACAATCGGCCAGTCGTTCATCAGACGTCTTACCAGAACGACGAAACTCCTCGATGCCGACGCTCGACCCGGACCTGTTGCGCAATCTGGATAGCGGCGCTGTTCCATACGGTTGGCACGTCTGAAGGCAACGGCAGCTTGTAGTAGGCAATCGTTCAGCAATCGGGGTATAGGCGATAGCGACGACGTCCGCGAGAAGCAACTGCCGTCCCGGACGCACGGCGCCTCGGACGTTCTGAATCGCTTTGGGCCACCGCGGCCTGAGCCAAGGGAGGGAACATGAAGAACAGGACACTCGCGAAGATCAAGGCCGGCAAGCCCGTTTATGGATTCGCGTCCGGCATCGGATCGCCAATTGCCACCGAGACGCTGGCTGCCTCGGGGATCGATTTCGTCTTTCTCGACGGGCAGCATGGTTCGTTCGGGATGGACCGCGTGATCGATTGCCTTCTGGCGATCGGCGGTTACCCGGCCGATGCGGTTGCCCGCGTTCCAGTCAACGATTTCACCTGGATCGGCCGCTTCCTGGACGAAGGGTGTGTCGGCATCGTGGTTCCCATGGTGAACAGCGCCGCCGATGCCAAAAAGGGCCGCGGATGCCTGCCGCTTTCCGCCGATCGGCACGCGCTCCTGGGGCTGGGGGCGAGCGGCGCGATACGGCGCCAACTACACCGATGAAATCGACCGCGAGGTTTTTCTGGCGGTGCAGATCGAGACCAAGACCGCGGTAGAAAACGCCGAGGCAATTCTCTCGACGCCAGGTGTCGATGGTTGCTGGATCGGGCCGTCCGATCTGGCGCTCTCATACGGCATCCACCCGCGTGATCGGTTCGCCAGTGAGGTGCATGCGGAAGCGGTGGAGAGAACGCTGCAGGCCTGCAAGAACACCGGCAAGTTCGCCGGCTATGCGACATCCGGTCCCACCGAAGCGCTCGCGCTGGCCGCGCGTGGGATTCCAGTTCCTGACCGTTGATCCGATGCCGGATTCATCCTTCAACGGGATTGCCGCCGAGATGGCCCAGCTCGGATCGATCCGAACAAGCAGGACGCGTATTAGGCGGTCGTCCAGCGTCCAGGGTCGAGTGTCCAGTGCGTTGTCGCTGGACACTGGGCCGGGTCAGGGACCACCGGGGCTCCAGATACTCCTTTGGCCAGCTCTTCGAGGTAGTTCAGGTACGCCTCCCGTTCTTCGGGAGTCATGCGCTCCAGTTCTTCTCGCAGGGCCTCGTTGGGCATGTTGATCGCTCAGGATCGGCGGTAGGCGATCGGATCGTCGAACTCGCGCCGATCGTCGGATTGCTTCCGCCAGACATTCGTCATCTCCTCGGATGCAGCATCGAATCCGCGATCCGCTGTCAAGATCGAGCGGGAGAGATTGCCACCGCGGTCGATGCGTGGGTCTTGCCAGCGGCTGACCAGCACGTTGTATCCCGGATCGCAACGCGCTGAGCATGTTGTCCGCCTGAGATTGCGCGGAGATCGCCACGCACAGCTCCACGATCCGCCTGCCCATGCGGGGCCGGGCGTCCAGCCGGTTGACGTCCACGTCGATGATGCTGACGTTCAGGTGGGCGATTGGCAACAACATGCGCAGCAGTTCGCCGGGCCTATCCGGCATCGCCACGCGAATGACCAGCAAGTTGCGCACCGACCGCTCATAAAGAATGCGCCATGAGAAGCTCGGATCGATATTCCCGCCCGACACCAGCACGATCACGTCGTCGTCCTTGCCGTACGGGGACCGAGGGCACACGGCCTTGCTGAATATCGCGCAGTCCCGCAAGCGCGGTCGCGCCAGCACCCTCGCGACATCTCCCGCATGACCATCAGATCGGCTATTGCCGCCACGATCTCCGTATCCGGCACGGTCAGTGATACGGTCACGGCCGATCAGTCTGCCGGCGACCAGAAACGGCCGATCGCCGATCTGGCTGACCTTGATGCCATCGGCAATCTGCGGGCAGCAGGTTGGCATCGCTTCCGGCGAGCCGTGATCGATGCCCAAACCAGGCTGGCCGCGCCTTCGGCCTCGACGCCGATCACCGTGGTGTTGGCGTGTCGTCCGGCAACCGCCAGGGCTATACCCGCAATGAGGCCGCCTGCCTACCGGTGCGACGATCGCGCGTGCCTGCGGCAGATCGTCGACATCTCCAGACCAATCGTGCCCTGGCCGGCAATCGTCCGCCAGTCGTCGAACGGTATTCGCCAGGATGAACACGCGGCCGCTTTCCGCTGCTTCCTCGGCGGTTTGCGCGCCAGGTCGAAGTTCTCACCGACCTCACGCACATCGACGCCATACGCTCGCGTGTTGTCCTGTTTCACCTTGGGGTGCCAACAGGCACAAAAACCGATGTTTGGTCGCGATGCCAAACAGTGCCGCCGCCAGCGCCACACCCTGCGCGTGATTTCCTGCCGAGGCGGTCACGATGCCTGCGCTTGCTTGTTCCGGAGTCAGGTTGGCGATGTTGTTGTACGCGCCGCGGATCTTGTACGACCCCGTTTTTGCAGGTTCTCCAACTTGGAGCAGACACGGCATCCCAGCTGGTTGCTCAACGGGTCCGAGAGGATAAGGCGGCGTGCGCGTTGCAATCGGGCCGCCCGGTCCGTCGAAGAGGCGCGCCGGGCTGCTTCGATTTCGTCGATACCGACAGGGATGGGATCGGTGGTCGCCGTTGTCATGTCAGGTCAGGACGTTCCCGCTCCATTTTGGACACGATCGCACGCACATCTGGGCGCTGGCCCGGTCGACGATCATGAGCGTGTCTTCCGTCCAGTCACCGCCAGATTGCTTACCCCCACGAAACCGCAGTGATCGTTGCGACCAGACGTACCTCCCGGACGCCGCTCGCGACGACCTCCCGTGGAAGCAGTTCTCGTCCTCGTCGGTGGCCAGCAATTCGGCGAATCCGTTCCAGTCGCCAATATCTGACCAGCCGTGTCACCGGGACCACGACGAACTCGTCCACATAACCATCAGACCGTGATCGATGGTGGTCACTGGCAGGTCGAGCCATGCGCGCTCGATCTCGTCTGCCCGTTCTGGGTCTCCCCAGCATGCCGCTATCCGCTGCGGCACCCGGAGGAGATCTGGTTGCGCCCGCTCGAACTCGCGCAGAAAGACATCGATTCGCCAGACGAACATGCTGGCGTTCCATGGAAAAGTAGCGGCCAGAGTCAGGAAACGTTGCGCGGTTTCCAGATCAGGCCTCTCGACGAAGCGCCGCGCGAAGTACCCGCCCGGCAGGGCCAGGTCGTCCGTGCGCTCGATGTAGCCATATCCCGTTCAGGATGACTCGGCTCGATTCCGATCGTGGTCAAGTATCCGGCTTCTGCCGAACGGATCGCGGTCGCCGGCGCTCGATGGAACTCGTCCGTATTCGCGATCTTGTGATCCGCGGCGAAGCTTCCCATCACCGCGTGCGGGTCGCGTTGGGCGATCAGCAGCAGCGCTGCCAGCGCGATGGCATTGCCAGTGCCGCGCATTCCCGGTTCGACGAGCAGATTCGATTCGGGAATGTCCGGAAGCTGCCAGGCGATTGCAGCGGGTGCGCTGAACCGGAAACGGTGAAGATGCGATCCTGGCGGCGAAAATGGCGCGACCCCGCTCGGCAGTAAGCTGCGGCAACGACTTGTCGCCAATTAGCGAACGAACCGGGCGTGCGGCGCGGCTAAGCGGCCACAGGCGTGTGCCCGCGCCCCTGCCGAGGATAACGGTATAGAAATCTCGGTGCATGGCGTCCGGATCGTAACTCCCGATTCGACTGTCGGTAAGTTTGCGCGAATCGTACATGGAAAGAGGGGAACGATGCCCGAATCCGCCCGTTGCCTGGTGCTTGCTTCTGGATCGCCGCGCAGGCTCGAACTGCTCGGGCAAGTTGTCGAACGGTTCGAGGTCATGGTCAGCGGTGCGGAAGAACTGATCGACACCTCGCAGCGCCTGCTGAAAATGTGCTCGCCATCGCTCGCGCCAAGGCCGATGCCGTGGCGCCAGGCACAGGCAGCTGTCTGATCCTGGCGGCGGATACCGATGTGGTGCTTGACGGCGACATCTTGAGGAAACCGCGCGACGCCGGGGACGCGGCGCATATGTTCACCGGCTGCGTGGGCGATCGCACGAGGTCTACACCGCGGTCGTGGTCCTCGATCCGCTGACCGGCGAGTCGTGGGACGAGGTTGTGCGCAGCGAGGTGCGCATCCGGGATCTGGGCGACGATGAAATCGAGGCATATGTCGCCACCGGTGAGCCGCTCGACAAGGCTGGCGGATATGCCATTCAGGGCGAAGCCGCAACTATGGTGGAAGGGATCGTTGGGTGCTACAGCAACGTGGTTGGCCTCCCGATCTGCGCGTCGGTGCGGCTCCTCGAGTTGGCGGAGGTTTTCGACCCAGAGCAGATGCCGTTTGTCTCAGCCCATACGCCGGGCAATGCGGCCCACCCCTGACCAGATGCGCCATTGGAAGGCGAGGATGTTTTCTGTCTGGGTGCCGCGGAGCGGCAGTTGTTGTTGGGATAGGTATAGACATCTGTCTGAATGCTATATCCTCGCGATCGCTTCATTTCCGAGCAATTCCTTTCCGCCAGCGCGCTACTCCAGAGCTGCAACGAGTTTGGTGTCTTTGGCTTCTCGAACTCCGTCCGAAAGAAGTACGCGACCGATTGCGTGACCAGGTCGACCAGCACGTCATCCGCGATCCCGGTCTTGTCCGGCGCCTCGATACAGCTCTTGCCGATCTTCATCCGCCAAGACGGTCCTCGAATGTCTCCGCCAGATATCCCTGCCCACTGGCAGCGTTGGTATAGATCGCGACATACCGCTTTCGGCTACTGACTCCGATCATGAAGAATTCGCCCGTGCTCGGACGCATCTGTAGGCCAGTGGTAGTGCCCATAGCCAATGACACCGCCCGAGTACTCCCAGGAGGCGAATCGGAAGTCCAGGAGCCGCCGTCTCGATGACGTCCATGTAATTGCCGGATCCTCATTCGCCGGGTTCTTCAGTGAAGCCAGATAGCGATCGATATCGGTCATGGTGAGTCCCTTCCGCGCGCTCAGAGATGGAACGATTCTATCGCTCCCAGCAAGATGTCTGACAACCGCGATAGACCCCGAGCGGATGCTGTCCGACTGTGACAAAATGCCGGGCAACGCGAACAGTGATTTCAACGGGGAGCAGCTTTCGCATGGCGTGGCCGAACAGGGGAGTGGCGCATCGACCGGTGGCAATGGGAACCAGGGGTGCGGTCGCTTCTGCTGCCCGCTGGCCTCTTTACCGGAATGGAGATTCTGAAATCCGGCGGTAACGCGGTCGATGCGGCACTTGCCACCGCGGCTGCGCTGAATGTGGTCGAACCGTACATGTCCGGTATCGGCGGCAGCGGCTACATGCTCGTCTATTCCGCCGGGGAACGACGTTTGCGTGTGCTCGATTACGTTGGGCCTGCCTCACGAAATGCGTCGCTGTCGGCGTTCGAAACCGAACGAAAAAGAACCATGGCCCCAAGTCCCCGTTGATCCCGAGCGCCGCGGCGAGGATGGTTGACGGCGCATGCGGAGTACGGTTCCGCTTCCCCTCGATACGCTCTTCGCACCAGCGATCGGCTACGCGACCCAGGGCGTGCCGCTGACAGTCAAGAACGCCTACTTCTACGACATGGTCTACCGGGCCGGCAACCTGACCGGACCAGGCGGTTTCATGCCCGGATAGCCGCCCCGCCGTTCGCCGGAGATCATCCGTCAGCCCAAACTGGCGGCCACCTACGCACGGGTCGCGCGCGGGCGGAATCGTTCTACCGTGGCGCTCTGGCGAAAGAGATCGTCGAGTCGATTCCAGGCCCAGGGTGGCATCATCGATACAGCGGCCTCGCCAACTACGAGCCGGCGTGGAAGGAGCCGATTGGCGTCGACTACCGCGGCTATTCCATCAGCTGCCCGCCGCCCCACTGCAGCGGTTGGCAGTATCTGCAGGCGTTCAAGATGCTCGTGGCCTTCGACCTTGCAGAAACGGGGCGAACTCGCTCGAGACCCTGCACACCCTGGCCGAGGTCTTCAAGGTGGCAGTCGCCGACCGCATCGCCTACACGACCAATCCCGCCATCGATCTCGACGTTCTGCTCTCCGATGCGTACACGTCGAACGGCGCGCGCTGGTCGACGCCAACTCCAGTAGCGTCGAGGGTGAACGCTATGGAGGGAAGCGTCCAGTAAGCTCCATCGAACCCGGCGATCAGAGACAGGTGCTAAGGGAATGCACGACGCATTTCGATGTGGTCGACGCCGAGGGCAACGCGGTTGCCGTCACCCAATCCTTGGCGATGGCTTCGGAAGCGGGGTCATGGCCGGTGAAACAGGTCATGATGCTCAACAACTTTGGCTACTGGTTCGATTTTGATGCGAGGACAGCCCCAACGTCATCGGTCCAAATCAGGAACATCAGGAGATGTGCATGGCTCCAGCTATCTTCCGTGACGACAAGCTCTTCATGGTCATCGGCACGCCTGGGTCGTTCGGCATTTTGCAGACGACGCCGCAGATGATCAGCAATGTGATCGACCATGGGTATTCGATACAGGCCGCGATCGAGGCGCCACGCATCAAAGCCACGATTGGCACTCGACTACAGATCGAGACACGCATCCCGGAAGCAGTGCGCGACGGCTTGACCGTATTGGGCCACGTTCTCGAGCCGCTGGGTGATTGGTCGCCGCTCGTCCGGAGGAGGCCAGGGCATCATGATCGACCCGGATACCGGCGCCTATTGCGGTGGCGGCGACCCTCGACGCGATGGCTACGCGCTCGCCTGGTAAGGAAGTCAACTCGTCGATGAAGCACTACTACGTCACCGCTCCAGGAACGATCGGGTGCCTGGAGGAAGCCATTCCAGAACCAGGGCCCGGCGAGGTGCAACTGAAGGTCACGCACTGCCATCAGCCCAGGCAGCAACGTCTACATCTATCAGACGGGCTCATACTCTGGAACTGGCGATCCGATCCCGCGCAGGAATGCATGTGGGAAGCGCTGGGCGCGGGCGTCATCACCAGGCTCGGAGATGGAGTCGAGGGTTTGGACGTCGGCGACCGCGTTGCGGAGCCACGGCTTGGGACACCAGGAATATGTGCGGTTGCTCCGGCACGCAAAGTGCACCGCATCCCCGATGCCGTCTCGTCGGAAGCCGCGAGCGCGTCGTACTTGGCCGGTTGGGCGGTGAGTTGCTCTACCTGGGACGCGGAGCAGAGGCTGGAGCGATGGTGGCGTCGCTGGCCTCGGTCTCGTCGGCGCCTCGACAGCGCTGGTGGCGGACATGATGGGGGCCCGCGTTATCGGCATCGATGTAGTCGCCTGAGCGAGTCGCGTTTGGCAGAACACTGGCTTGACCGCCGTCGTGCAGGGTGGAACCAAGACTGCTGGGTAGGCCAGGAAATCGAGCACGCCGCTGGCGCACGCGGTGGTCGACCTTGTGATGGAGACGAGCGGCGTTTGGCCGGGTTTCGAGCAAGCATTCTCTAAGGAGCGAGTATTCCCGCACGCCCTCATGGGCATCTTACCGGCGCCCGCCTACTGCGGAGTACGCGCTCGCTGCACAAAATGCTCTACGCCTTCCCCAGCAAACTGCACTACAAGAAGATCGAGGTCGTCGGTTGTGGCTACGATCCGGAAGAGACGCTTCCCGATTCGCCGTTCACCTTCGACCGGGAGGGCAATTTCCGCTATCTCCTCGAACAGGCGGGACGTGGGCAAGATCGACCTGAACAAGCTCGTCACGCACCGGTTCCAACCGGACGAGGCTGCAGCCGTGCTGGAACGATTCGCGCAAGGGGATCGGTCCGTGGTTGGCGGTTTTCGAATGGAGGCGGTAGGGTGACAAGCAAGGTGTCGCGGTCGTCGGACTCGACCACCACCACACGACGGGCTGGGTCGAGAGCTCCTTCTTCCCGGACGATCTCGAGATCGTTGCGATCTACGAGCCCGACCGGTTGCTGGAGGGGTTGGCGCCCTGCTATCACGATCCGCATCTCGCGCCGTCTCTGCACGAGCGGCACCGCGCCACCCTGTTCGATTGGACACGCTCGTCGAGCGTTTCGAGCCGGAAATTGCGCTGGTGACGCTTCCCAACCGTGACATGCCCGCTGCCATCGAGTCCTCCCTGGCGAATGCCGGTGTGCATATGCTGGTCGACAAAACCGGGCGCCGCGACACGGCGGGCCGCGAAGCGCGCATTCGGCGTGGCCGATGCGAACAAGGTCAAAGTCGCCACTGGATTGCTGCGTCGCTATGGGCGCGGCTGGCAGTATGCCCATCAGATGCTGGGAGGCCGTCCTGGGCGGCTGCTTTCCACCGAATCGGTCTTCAACACGTCGTCGCCATTCGTGCGCGATCCGGCAAATCAATTTCTCCCATGAGCCTGCAGGGTGGGGTTATCTCGATCTGGCTCGGTGTGCACGAGATCGACCAGCCGTTTCATGACCGGCGAGCGCATCGTCGAGGTCCAGGCGCTCGCTGGGCAAGTGAACGATGCCGGTATCGATGTCGAAGACGTACTGTCGCTCGCGTTTCGCTACGAATCGGGCGCCACTGGCGCCATGCATTGCGCGTTCGTTCTGCCGCGCACGATGTCGGCCGGCTACTTCGCCATCCGCGGCGAGCACGGATCGTTGACGGTGAACTTCGACGGTTCGGTGAGCTCGTTCGGCGCGGGCAATCGTGACGATCCTGTACGGGAAGAGACGCCCGTACAGCACAGCCGCATTGCCCGGCTATGGCAGCATGGCACCGGCAGTCATTCGCGATCTGCTCGCCTCGATCGACGAGAACCGCAACCTCTGGCGAACGGCGACGCCCTTGTCGCCGCGCTCGGCGTCATCGACGCCGCCTACGAATCCGCGCGCACCGGAACACGTGTCACTGTCGATTAGTCGTAATACACACTGAGGAGGAGTCGAGTGAAATTCGTTAGCTATTCCAGAAACGGTGGGAGATCCGCGCGGGTGTCTCGGTCGACGGGAAGATCGTCGATCTTGCTGACGGCGCCGTACATCGGCGCGTCACTGCCGTCGAACGTGGTCGAGACCGCCATGGCATGCCGGGAATGACGACCGCTGGCGATGTCGCAGATGCCGCCGCAGTCGGTTCGATTCCCACCATTGCCGAGAGCGACGTAACGCTCGAGGCCGCGATCCAGAACCCGCCGACCATCTTTCTGCTGGCCGGCAACTACCAATCGCACATCATCGAAGGCGGTGGTTCTGGCGGTCGAGAAAAACAAGATCAATCCGCGTCCCTTCATCAAGCCGACTACGGCCATCATCGGCACCGGCGACCCGATCCTGATCCTGCCCGATTCGGAAACACTCGACTACGAGACGAGATCGCTGCTGTGATCGGCGCCGAGGGGCGTCAGCATTCCTGCTGCCGATGCCAACAACTACGTCGCCGGGTACACCGTCTTCAACGACGTCTCGGCTCGCTCGCTCAAGATCGCCGAAGGGCGCACCGAGCGCGCGGGAGACCTCTGGTTCGACTGGCTGCTCGGCAAGTGGTGCGATTCGTTTGCCGCCATCGGACCCTACCTGGTGACCAAGGACGAAGCCGGCGACCCGAGCACGCTCGAAATGGCGCTCACCGTCAACGGCGAGCTTCGCCAGCATTCCGACGCAGGCGAGATGATCTTCTCGATTCCCGAAGCCGTGGCGTTCCTGTCGCGTTTCGTCACCCTGCGTCCCGGCGATCTCATCTGCATGGGAACCCCGGGTGGCGTCGGCGCAGCCACCGAGACCTATCTCAAGTCCGGCGATGTTGTCGTCGCCAGGATCGACAAACTCGGCACACTGGAGAATAGGGTTCAGTAGCGTGCACGCGGCAGGCGGC
Organism: Thermomicrobiales bacterium; assembly: GCA_041390825.1. NCBI lineage: Bacteria > Pseudomonadati > Thermomicrobiota > Thermomicrobia > Thermomicrobiales > Thermomicrobiales bacterium. The sequence goes on along the minus strand of JAWKPF010000021.1, from coordinate 62,601 downwards.
AGGCAGCACGCAGATAGCGAGTAGTGCCCGATTGCATGCGGCATGCCAACTGCATGCCGCGTGCCGCATGCTGCCTGCTTTCAGGTTCTCGTTCTGGGGTCGAGGGCGTCGCGCAGGCCGTCGCCGATCAGGTTGACGGCCAGGACGGTCACCACGATCGCTACGCCGGGAGGAATCCAGAGCCACGGTTCCGATTCGAGCGTGTTGATGTTGCGGGCGACATTCAGCATGTTGCCCCAGCTCGACGTCGGTGGCTGGATGCCGACGCCCAGGAACGAGAGACCCGCCTCGAGCAGAATGGCCTGCGCCATTCCCAGTGTGATGTAGACGATGATCACATCCAGCACATTGGGGATGGCGTGAAATCCGACGATCCTTCGTGTCGGCACGCCAATCGATCGCGCGGCGGTGATGTATTCGGTTTCTCGCACGGAGAGAACCTTCGCGCGCACCAGGCGGCAAGGAATCATCCAGAAAAGCAGGCCAATCACCAGGATCGTGTTGACGAGTCCTGGACCAGCCGCGGCCGCCACCGCCACAAAGATGACTACGGGCGGGAAGGTCATCATGACATCGGTGAACCGCATGATGACCATGTCGGTCTTGCCGCCAAAGAACCCCGCGCACGCACCCAACACAATAGCGATCACCACCGAGATCAATACTGCCAGCACGCCGACCAGCAGCGAAATCCGTCCGGCGTACACCGTGCGGGTGTAGACATCGCGGCCTGTGCGGTCAGTGCCGAACCAGTGCTCCATCGAAGGGGTTTGCCCGCGCGCGCGCAAATCGATCTGGTTGGGGTCATATTGCGTCACAAGCGGCGCGAAAATCGCCATCAACGTAATGACGAGAAAAACGATGAGCCCCGTCATGGCGAGCTTGTGCCGCATGAAACGGCGCACCACTTCCCGGGTGGGGCTACGCACCACGTTTTCGGTTCCCAGCCCGTCGGGCGCCTGGCGGTCGAGCGGTGAAGGCTGAACGAGTTGGGATTCAGACGGGTCGAAGGTGTCGGCGTCAATCAAGGCGGATTCTCGGGTCGACGAGCGCATAGACGACATCGGTCGCCAGGTTGGCCAGCAGTGTCACGATTGCCAGAATGAAGGTAATTCCAAGAATGATCGGGTAGTCGCGCGCTTCGACACCGCTGAGGAGCAACCGGCCGACCCCGGGCCAACCGAAGATCGATTCGATGAAAATCGCCCCGCCGATCAATGCCGGCACACTGGCGCCGATCAGGGTCACGATTGGAAGCAACGCATTGCGAAAGGCATGCCGCGCGACCACCGCGCGATCACTCAAACCCTTGGCGCGCGCGGTGCGCACGTAGTCCTGACCAAGCACCTCGAGCATCGCCGAGCGCGTGTAGCGCATCGTCTGCGCGATGTAGTTGATGGCGATGATGCTGGCCGGCAAGATGAGATACGAAAGACGGTCCGAAACGGAAAATGGCTGCCCAGGCGTGGAGTAACCACCGGCGGGAAACCACCCGAGCTGAAGCGAAAAGAGATAAAGCGCCAACAGGCCGGTCAGGTAGACCGGCGTCGAGATCCCCAGAAACGCAAAGACGGTCAGCACCCCGTCGATCGCCGAATACTGGCGCACCGCCGCAACCACGCCAAAGATGACCCCGATCAGGGTGCCGATCGTGATTGCCGTTCCCATGAGCAACAAGGTGGCGCCGACCCGGTCCTTGATAGCGTCCACCACCGGCTCGTGCGTGCGGATACTCGTGCCGAGATTGCCTTGCAGCGTCTCCTTGAGCCAGTAGCCGTAGCGCGTCAGAAACGGCTGATCCAGACCAAGTTGCTTCCGCATGGCCTCCTTCTGCGCTTCCGGCAATGGAAAGTCCGGTGGAAGGTACGCGTTGAGCGGGTCACCCGGCGTGAGTTGCTGAAGCGCAAAGACAATGAGGGAGATTGCGAAGAGGATGGGGATGGCGATCAACAGCCGCCGCAGGATGTAGCGTCCCATCTCGTCCCTGCATGATCCTTTCCCAACGCTGGGAAGTGAGGCGAATCAGGCGGGGAGCCCAGAACTGGGCTCCCCGCGCAATCGAACCGTTGCCCGAAGGTCAGGCAGCAAGCGACCAGAGCTCAGCCTGGTCGTAGTAGCGTCCGCCGCCCGGAGCGGGCACCCAGACGAAGTTCTCCACGGTGTTGGAAACCCCGCCGAAGCGAGTTGGCACCCAAAGCGGAGCCCAGTAGACCTGCTCGTTCATGATCGTGCAGATCTGCTGGTAGATCTCGGCGCGAGCATCAGGGTCGACCGTGGAGCGGCCCTTGGCGAAGAGTTCGTCCAATTGGGCGTCCTTGATGCCGGAGCGATTGAGTACGTTTGGATTGGCTTCGATCGACTCGAAATGGGTCGACAGCACATCCGGGTCCGGACCGTTGGCGGCGCCTGCGAAAACGACGTCCCACTGTGCCGGGTCGGGTGAGACCTGGTTGTAGGTCGGAACGTCGACCGCGCGAATCTCGACCTGGACACCGACATCCGCCATGAACTGCTGAATGGTCACCAGCACATCCTGCGAAAGCTGATCAGCATAGTAGGTGAGGATTTCGACCGGCTGGCTGGCGTCGAATCCGGCGTCGCTAAGGAGCTGTTTCGCGGTGTCGACATTCTGCGCGTAGTCGTTCAGCCCATCCGGCACGTATTGCGGCAAGATGTAGGCGCAGTTGGCCATCGTCGCCTGGCCGCCGTAGAGCTGCTCGACGATGGTCGGGCGGTCGATGGCATACATGAACGCCTGGCGCACCCGCTGATCGGCAAAGCGCGGATCGGTGAGATCGAAGCCGAGGTAGTTGAGCACCTGCGACGGACCGGAGAGAACGGTGAAGCCCTCTTCGCCTTCGAGTCCCATTGCTTCGTCGAGCGTCATATAGGTGAACGCGATGTCACCCGCCTGAAGGGCAATGACGGCGCTCCCCGCTTCAGGGAAGAAGCGGTTGATGATGCCATCGAGCTTCGGGCGTCCTCGCCAGTAGTCATCGTACGCTTCGAGCTCGATGTACTGACCGGGCTCGTAGGTCTTCCACTTGAACGGGCCCGTCCCAATCGGGCTTTCCAGCCACCAGGTCGAGGTCGTCAGATCGGCCGGGGAAATGTCCGCAAGCGCATGCTGTGGAAGCATGACCAGGAAAGTGAACGCGTCGAGCAGGGTGCTGTTTCCGGTCTCGAGATTCAGGACGACCGTCAGGTCATCCGGTGTCTCGATCGAGGTGACGCCAGCGAACTTGGCGCCGATGTAACTGGCGCTGTCCGGGTTCGCGGCGGTCTCGATTGTGAACTTGACGTCTTCCGACGTGAACGGCTCGCCGTCGTGCCACGTCACGCCATCTCGGAGATGAATGGTGTACTGGGTGGCGTCCTCATTGATCTCCCAACTCTCGGCCAGTTCGCCCTGGATTGCCGAGAAGTCGGAGGAATAGAGCATCAGCTTCGAGAAGTACTTCTCGAACCAGGTGAAACCGGCGCCAGCCTGCAGCGGGTTCGCGCATTCAGGGCAGCCGCCTGGGCCGACATCGAACGCGCCAACGAGCACACCACCGCCACCTGCTTCGGGAGATGCATCCTGCGCGAGCGCAACTGAGGGGGCCACGAGCGCGGCCATCAACGCGAAGATACCGAGCCATTGCATCGGCCGTTGGAATCGGATCCGTGATCTCAATCCGTGCTCCTTCCTTGGAGTTCGCTCGCTGGGCTACACGTCACCGAGCGAAGCGGTACCGATTTACTCGAAGAGCCGTTCGGAAAGCTGTTGCCCTGGTCTGCGTGCGGGCGCTCCCTCCTTTCGCAAATCAGCAATGCCATCGAAGTGACGTTGCGGCCGCGGAATCTGGCGAGTCGATGGCCAGGGTCACGCGGTGCGCCGATAGTGAATGAACGTCAGACATCTTACCCCGGTCATGGACTGAATTTCAATCGCCCCGAAATCGTGTAACAGACTTTCGACAACGCTCACACACCAGTCGCGAACCGGGGGAGCACTTTCCGGATCGCGGCGGCAACATCGTCCGCGTCATCATCCGTCCATTGATCATCGACCGACAGCAGGATCAACTGCTCACGCCGTTTCTCGAAAACCGGGCAAAGCCCGGGCGCGTAGTCGAACGCCCGGTCGGAGTAGGGAGAATCGAATGGGAACCGAGAGCGACCGTAGGTGTTCGCATCTCGCAGCACAGGCCAGGTGTAGAGCGGAGTGACATACCTTGCCGAGAAGGGGATGCCCTCCGCCGCAAGCGCGCTCGACACTGCGCCGGGGTCGATGCCGTCGTCGACGAAGAGATGCAGGATCCAGTAGCTCGACCGCGCATTCGGCAATGATCCCGGGATTTCGATCCCCGGCACGCCAGCAATCCGTTCGTAGACCGACTCGACCGCCTTTCGGCGAGCTGCCACGTTGTCGTCCAGACGCCGCAACCCAACCAGCGCGACCGCGGCTTCCAACTCGTTCAAGCGATAGTTCTGCCCGAGGAAGAGGCTATAGCGCTCGTCCTCGTCTCGTGGCCAGGCTTTGTCGGCAAAGAGCCGCGCCCGGCGCGCCAGGGCTTCGTCATTGGTAATGACCATGCCACCTTCGCCGCAATTGAGGTGCTTTGTGTTGTTGAAGCTGAAGCAGCCGACCTGTCCAATCGTTCCAGCCAGGCGTCCGTCGATCTCCGCCAGCTGGGCTTGGGCGCAGTCTTCGATAACCGGAATACCGTGCCGGTCCCCAATCGCTTTCAGCGCGTCGATATCGGCCAACCCGCCGAAGAGATGCACAGCCAGGATCGCGCGTGTGCGCGAGGTGATCTTCGCTTCGACCGAGACCGGATCGAGACAGAGCGTTTCCGGATCGAGATCGGCAAAAACCGGGATCGCGTTCTGGAACAGGATGCCGAGGATCGTCCCGAAGTCGGTGCAGGGTGTTGTGATGATCTCGTCGCCAGGCTCTGGATCGATCATCGCAATAGCAGTGTGATCTGCCGCCGAGCCGGACGAGACCGCTATGGCGTGCTTCATTCCATAGCGCTCGGCGAATGCAAGTTCCAGCTCCTTCACTTTCGTTCCGCCATGCCGCCCGAGCTGTCCGGAACGGATCACCTCCGTCAAGGCGTCGATCTCGTCTTGTCCCATCAGCCGGTCGTGCCCTGGGAGCGGGGTCGAGCGAACTGGTGTGCCGCCGTCGACGGCCAGGATTTGCATTGAGTCGCCCATCTGCTCGCTTTCTCGCTTCGGTCTAGAGATCCATAGCAATGCGCGCCCAGCGCATGCCGATAACGTCGTCCGCACCCGCATACCAGGCAGCCAACAGGTCGCCGGTTGGCGTCACGACCGCGCGTGGATGTCCAAAGGGCCACGACATCATCGACTGCCAGAATTCCTCGAACGACCGCGCTTCGGTTCCGGATCGATTTTCAGGCTCATAGATCCGCACAGGCGGCGCCGCTTCCCAGGTCCGCCCAAAGTCGGAGCTGAGTCGAACGATGATCCCACCGGGCGGCGTGCGTTCGGTGTGGATCGCGGCCAGCCAGTCGCCTCCGAGCGCAACCGGCTGGCAGTGCTGTCCCGGCCACCCCGTTGCTGTTGGGGTCGTCCACGGCTGGTCGATCCCCGCGGACCAGGCAATGTGGTTCTCGATATCCGCTCCAAGCGCTCGATCGTGGGTCCAGAACATGGCAACCAGCTCGCCGGTTGCGGGATGAACGGCAATTCGTTGGTCCCAATAGAAGATGCGCTCATCGGGATCGGCCGCAACGATGCGTCGTTCGACCCAGGTGCGGCCATTGTCTCGGGAGAGTCGGAGCGACGCCGTGTGCGAGCCGGGCGCAGGATCGTCGTACGACTTCCAGGTTTCGTAGGGGAACGCCAGCACACCCGTTTCCGGTGAAAAGATCGGCCCGGTGCACGAGCATCCTGTTTCAGGGCCGAGGTCGAGCTCCCGCCAGCCGGTCCAGGTTGCGCCCCCGTCGGACGAGTCCGCGATCAGGTTGCGCATTGCGAGCACGCCGGCGGTTTCCGGATTGACGAACGATCGTGACGGATCAGATCGGTCCACCCACACGAACGATCCGGCCAAAATGCCGGGTGTCGGCTCGGCCAGATAGCCGGCGTACAGATCTCCCTCGATCCCGTCGAGCGTGTGCGTCAATCCCGGATGCACGACCTCCCAGTCGGAACCGTTGGCGCTTCCCATGATGCGCAGCCGTCCTCCGGGAATGTCGCGGCCGGGGGCCGCGCGGAACGAACATCGATACGAACCGTCGGTCAGGGCAACCAGGGACGTGAAGGCACACGACCGCCGTTCTGGCGGCGCCCCGTCCGCATCGTAGAGCACTCCTTGATCGACAATTCGCATGGTGCTAGCCGATGTCGACGCGATGGTTGCCGTTCGCTTGCGACTGCAGGATCCCCTCGATGATGGCCACGGCCTTGCGTGCCTCCCGCGGCGGCGACTGGGGTGTCTCTCCGCTTTCGAGGGCGTGGATCAGATCGACCACCGCCGCCTGCATGCCCACCATGGAGTAGCTCGGCAGTATCGGTGTCGTGGCGATGCCGTTTTCAGTGATCTCCCGCACCCACGCTTCTGTATCGCTCACGGTGATGATGCCGCTGGAGCCGATCAGCTCGACTTCGAGGATCGGCACAGCGGTTTTCATTCCACTCAGGAACGCGCGCACACCCGAGTCGTAGGCCCAGAACGCGTTGGCCGCTGGTTCGAGACTCGCGTCGCGGCCGCCGTCGCCGTGGTATCGGGTGCCGTAGTCGGCATGCGCCGGTTCGAGCTCGCCCACCACCCAGACCGGGTTGGCGTTTGCAAAGTAATTGATGATGTCTATCAGGTGACTGTCGTTGCGCCAGAGCATTGCCCGCTCGCCGCCGAACTTGCCAATGATGGTCACGAGGTCTCCAATACGGCCGTTTCGCAATGCCTCCCGGGAGGCAACCCAGGTCGGATTCCAGCGCCGGGTGTGATTGACATTGACGGGAATGCCCGCCGCTTCGACGGCCGCGATCATCTCGTCGACTTCGTCGGTATGTGTCGAGATCGGTTTTTCGCAGAAGATCGCCTTGACTCCCGCCTCGACCGCCGCTTTGAGCACCGGCCCATGCAAATTGTCCGGTGTGGCGATCGCCACCAGGTCCAGGGGAACGTCTTCCAGCATGGCACGGTAGTCGTCGAAGACGAGCAGGTCCGGGCCAGGTTCCACTCCAGCGCTCCAGAAAGCGGTCGCGCGCGGGTTGGCTGATGTCACATCCTGCGACGACCTGCAGTCCCGGAATGCGGGCCATGCCGCTGAGGTGCGTTCCGGGCTGCGCGTTGCCGAGCACGGGATGGGTTCCGGGCCCTGCCGGATCGTTGGTGATCCAGCTGAGACCCACGATTCCAACGCGATACGAGGTCATGCATGCTCCTTCGTGAGAGTTACGCGAATTGCGGATCGATCAGCTCTGGGAACTCGGCGCGCAACAGCGATTTCAGTTCATCGACATGCCGCTGCGTGCCGCTGTTGTACGGCGCTTTGATGGCGAGCGGCATATCCGGAAGAATGCCGGCCGCGGTCGCGATCTTGGCCAAAGCAGACGAGGAGTTGATGTCGGCGCACATGGGTAGCCAACGGCGAAAGAAGCGGCGGCAAGTCTTGGCGTGCTCGGCGGCGGATTCCCAATCACCGCGCTCGCAGGCAGCCATCATCGAGAGCGCGAACGCCGGCGAGGTGTTGGCAATGAACGAGTAGTAGCCGGGTGAGCCAAAGAGACCGCCCGTGACGATGTCGGAATCGACCATGAAATGCGCCATGCCTGGCGTCGCATCGATGATGTCCATCAGGAGCGAGATGTTGCCGCCAGTGTGCTTGCTGCCCGCCAGACCCGGCGCGAGCCGGTGCACACGTGCGAAATCGGCGCCGTTCATCATCCGGCCGCTGCGCATGATGTTGTAGTGAATGAGCAGCACCTCCGGCAGCGCATCGCCTACCGCGCCGTAGAAGCGATCGACCTCGTCGTCGTTCAGGGGGATCCACGACGGAAGTGTCACCTGGATGATGCCAACACCGTGCGCACGGGCCACACGGCCGCGCTCGACGACGCCATTGGTATGGGACCACCCACACCCGACCTGTACCGGCAATCCCACGTCGGCGGAGGTGGCGGCAAACGGAGCGACGAGCTGATCGAGCTCGGCCACTTCCATCACGTGCACTTCGCCATCGGTTCCCGTGGTATAGGCGCCATGCAACCCAGCGGCGGCGTATCGCTCGACGAGCTCTCGGACGATGCCGGCGTCGACCGTCCCATCGGATTGCCAGGGAGTCGGCATCGCCACCCAGACGCCATGGAGTGTTTCTCTCATGCTCCAATTCCCTCGCTTTGGAACCCGGTCACCAGGAAGACCGGCTGCCCGATTCGCGCGCTGGTGTATGCCGCATCGACCACACGAAGCGCATCCCGTGCGTTCTCCCCGGTTGCCAGCGGATCGCGGTCGTGTTCGACGGCATCGAGCAGGTCAGCCACGATCGAGGCTCCCGCCGCCCCGTAGCCGGGCAGGCGAACGACATCGCTCGTGCTGGTTTCGACGCGGAGCGGATCGCGCACCGATGCAGGACCAATCCACTCAATGGCGCCGGTCGCATCGATGCGCACGGATGACTTCGAACCTCGCAGCGCCACGTACCCGCTCCCCCCTACGCGAGGAAGCGCATAGGCAAAATGCATGGTTCCGATTGCGCCGCCCTCGAGCTGAAACTGAACCGAAATGGTGTCCTCCACATCGACCGCACGACTGCTCATCGTCGCCGACATGGCTTGTACCCGGACGATTGGTTCGCCTGACAACCACTGGATGAGGTCGATATCGTGAATGCCCAACCAGTGCAAGATGCCGCCGCCCATCATGTTTCGATCGAAGATCGGATTGTCCGGTCCTCTTAACGGCACCGATGAGGTGACGAACATCGCCTCGACACTGAGCAATAGCCCAAGTCGGCCCCGCGCTATCTCGGACGCGACCGATTGCCAGGCATGTCCGTAGCGCCGGGTGAACGCCACGGCCAGTTTCACCCCTGTGGTGCGCGCCGCGACACCACCGTTCGGCGCCAACGGCGTCGAGCGCCCCCGTTTGTCCACGATGACATGGCAGCCCGCGCGTGCCAATTCGATCACCACGTCTGGCGCAAGCCGGTTTGGCATCGTCACCAGGGCAAGATCAGGGCGTGCTTCCCGGATTAGCTCCGTCAGGTCGGATGAGAAGGGCGCGCGCTGAAACCATTCGGGAAACGCCTGCGGCAGATTGGGGTCGACGAAGGACGGGCGATCGAGCGTGGCACGTCGGGGATCTGGGTCGTAACGCGCCACAACATCGATCTTGTCGGCGAACAGCCCGAGAGTCTCCACCCAACCGGTGACGTGATAGTGGTCGAGTCCGGCGACGATCGCGCGGTACCGAGTGCTCATTGCGATATCGTCGCGTCCTGGCGACGGAGCACCTTGCCCGGCATGGCGCCGGTCGGCACGTTCTGCCGAACGACGGTTTCTCCTCCCACGATGACCCGTTCGATGCCAACCGGGCTTTCGAGCGGCTTCTCCCAGGTGTTGCCTTCAGCAATATGGGTGGCATCGAAGAGCACCAGATCGGCGGCATAGCCTTCGCGGATAAATCCTCGATCGGGTATCCGGAACCGCATGGCCGGGAAGCCGGACATTTTCCAGACGGCTTCTTCCAGCGAAACGACGCCGAAGTCGCGCACGCCCATGCGAATGGCGCGCGCAAAGCACCCATTCGATCGAGGGTGGCTGAACGTGCCGTGGTAAATGCCGTCGCTTGCGACCATCATCGCCGGATGCTGGAACGTCTCACGGGCGATGACGTCGGCCACATCTTGCCCCCAGGGACGGTGATAGATCATCAGAGCATACGGATGCTCGGCGATGAGCATTTTCATCGCTGCTTCGCCAATCGAGAGCCCCTGCTCCTCGGCCACGTCCGCCAGTGTGCGGCCGATGTATCGACCGCTCTGGTTGGCGGCAATCGTGAGGCGGGCTGTGCGTCCTTCGCTGATGGTCAACGAGTCTTGCAGGAACTGCGTGAGTTCGGCTCGAGTTCTTGGATCCTCGAGCCGCCTCATGACACCGTCGGTACCGCCAGCCTGGGCCCAGGTGGGCAACGTCATTGCCAAGTGCGTGCAGCCAGCCGGGTACATGTAGGACTCGAAGGTCAGATCGACCGTTCCGTCTGCTTCCTGCAGGAGGGGGCGGGTAATGTCATCCACCGACTCATGCGAGATGTGCACCGGGATGCCGGCCTCTCGCGAAATGTCGAAGGTCTCACGCCAGGCTGCCTCCCGCCCCAGGATGTGGTAACGGATGTGCGCCGCGTAGATCGCTCCCGCCTCGGCGGCCACTTTCGAGAGCTCGATGAGCTCGTGTGTGTCTGCGAACGCAGTCGGCTGATAATCGAGACCAGTGTTGAACGCCACCGCGCCGGCATCGAGCCATTCCCGCGTGAGCTCTCGCATCACGTCGAGTTCATGCTCGGTGGCTGGGCGGTCGTCCCAGCCCATGGCCGCCAGGCGAATGGGCAGATGCGGCACTTCTGGCACGACATTCACCGGCGTAAGGTCTGGGAAGATCGCGAGATAGTCTTCCGCTCTGGGCCACGGGCCGCCCAGGTCCGCGTCGCCGGTAGCGAACCGGGTGTAGTCCCACATTTGCCGGAAGAGCTCGCCGTCGAGATGTGCCCAACCGAAACCGTCCGGCGCAAGCAGTTGCGTCGTCACCCCCTGACGCACGGAGCCATACCGATTGGGCGTCGGCGGCGAGATGAGCGCTACCTCGGAATGCACGTGAACATCGATGAAGCCAGGCGCCAACGTGAGCCCTGTGGAATCGATCTCGTCCGCGCCGGACTGGTCGCGCAGGTCTCCGATCGAAACGATGCGGCCGGCATCGATCGCGAGATCGGCCACGAAGAGGGGAGTGGTCCCTGATCCATCGACGATCGTTGCATTGCGGATTACGGTGTCGAACGCCACGCCGGCTAACTCCTTCTGAACCTAGAGATGTGGATCGAGGGCGTCTCGCAAACCATCGCCCAGGAAATTGATGCTCAAGACGGTCAGGGCGATCGCCAACCCGGGTCCGATCCAGACCCATGGCTCGTTGACGAGCACCTGCAGCGACTGCGCGGCGTTGAGCATGTTGCCCCACGACGGGGTCGGCGGCTGGATGCCCAGCCCCAGAAAGGAAAGCGCCGCTTCCGAGAGCATGGCATTCGCAACTCCCAGGGTGCTCGCCACCACGATGGGGACGAAGCTGTTCGGAAGTACATGCCGGGAGAGCATCCGCCCGGTGCGCACACCGGTCGAGTTCGCGGCTTCGATGAACGGCTGGTTCATGACCGAGAGCACTTGACCGCGAACAAGACGGGCAACCCCCATCCAGCTGAAGAAGCCCAGGATGAGCACCACGTTCTTGGCGCTGGGTCCGAGCATCGATACCAGCACGATCAGCAAGACGAAGAGCGGAAAGGCCATGAAGATGTCGGTGATGCGCATGATGATGGTGTCGACCCAGCCGCCACGGAAACCGGCAGCCAGTCCAAGCACCGTCCCCAGCGAGGAACTGATTGCCACCGCCGCCAGCGCTACCGCGATCGACACGCGCCCACCAACGAAGACCCGCGTCAGGGTGTCGCGCCCGAGTTTGTCCGTTCCAAGCGGATGCTCGAGGCTCGGCTTCTGGTTGGAATCGACCAGGTTCATGGCGTAGGGATCGTAGGGAGAGACGTACGGTGTCAACAGCGCTGCGAGGCCCATAAATGCGAGAAACACCAGGCTGACGACGGCCACCTTGTGCCGTGCGAAGCGCTTCCAAAAACCGGGACGAGTTTTGATCTCGTCCAGCGCGTGCGGCTGCGGCCCAAAGGTGGCGAGTGCGGCGCTGCTCATCCGATGCGAATCCGGGGATCGACGATCGAATAGGCGATATCCGCGATGAAGCTGCTGATGACCACCAGGATAGTGACCGCCATTGTGAGGGCGAGAATCACCGGATAGTCCTTCTGGTTGGCGGCGTTCAGCGTCATCAATCCCAGTCCGGGCCACTGGAACACGGTCTCGATGATGATCGCTCCGCTCAGCAGATACGGAAGTCGAAAGGCGATCACGGTGATGATCGGAATGAGCGCGTTCTTGAGGCCATGGCGCACGATCACCGCCCATTCGCGCAACCCCTTGGCGCGGGCAGTGCGCATGTAGTCGGCGCGCATGACCTCGACCAGGCTGGCGCGGGTGTAGCGTGTCAGCGCCGCCGCCAGTTCGAGGCCGAGCACCGCCGCCGGCAGGATCAAATGATGGACACGGTCGAGCACGGGATTCTCGGGATTGGGCGAGGAAGCGCCAAAGACCGGGAACCAGTTGAGCTGCACCGCGAAGACGTAGATCATCAACAGACTCAGGAAGAAACCGGGGATGGACAACCAGAAGAAAGAAAAGAAAGTCGCCAGATAGTCGATGATCGAATATTGCTTGACAGCCGAGACGATGCCGGTCGAGATGCCGACGATGATCGAGAAGATCATGGCCGTTCCCACCAGCAGCAGGGTGTTCGGCAGGCGAGTCATGATCATGTCGGTGACAGGTTTGCGCGACGTCAGCGAATAGCCGAAATCCCCCTGCACCGCGCGTTCGAGCCATTGCACGTACCGCAACGGCGCGGGATCGTTGAGCCCCAGCCGTTCGCGCATCGCCTCTTTGGCTTCCGGGGTGGAAAGCGACTCGGGCGGCATCAGCGCGTCCACGGCATCTCCTGGCGCCATCTCTACGAAGACGAACACCAGCACGCTCACCCCGAGCAGAATCGTCAGAGCGTGAAAGAGCCGGTGAAGAACGTAGTGGGCCACAGAGTCCGATCTCGTTCAGAGCGTTTGGAGATGAACTGGAGTGAGAAGCCGGGAGCGTGGAGAGCGCTCCCGGCGATGACAGGGTCGACTATTCGACGACGGTCCAGCTCTGGGCGTTGTTCAGCCACATGATGTGACCGGGACCCCAGACCGAATTCTCGAGCTTGGCGGTGTTCACGGCCACCAGATTCTGGCGATCGAACAACCAAACCGAGGGAGCCTCTTCGTTGAGGATCTTGATGGCGGCCTGGTAGTGCGTGGCCTGCTCGTCCTGGTCATAGGTCAGCAGGGCCGCGTCCATTTCGGCGTTGAACTCGGCGCTCTCCCAACCATAGGTGACATAACCCGGAGGGCCCCAGACCGCGGTCAGGTTCGAAGGAGCGGGCTGCGCACCGAACGATCCGTAGGTCATGTCCCAGGTGTGGTCGGCAACTTCCTGCGTGCGCACACCGGAGCCGTCGTCGAACTTCAGCTCGGTGTTGATGCCCACGGCCTGCAGATACTGCTGGATTGCTTCCATCGCGGAGGCGGTGATTGGATCGGTGTAGTAGTACCAAAGCCCGAGGGTATGCTCGCCCGTCCAACCGGCTTCTTCCAGGAGCGCCTTCGCCTTCTCTGGATCGTAGTCGTACGGATTGGCATCGGCGGGTTGCGCCCACGTGACGTACGGGATCTCGGTCGAGACCGCCTGCACCTGTCCCTGGAAGATCGTCTCGGCGATCGTCTTCTTGTCGATGGCATAGGCCACCGCCTGGCGGACGCGCTTGTCCTGCAGGTACTCCTGGTAGGCATTGAAGAAGATCACGCCGACGCCAGCCGGGAAGCCAATCGACTCTGCGCCCTCGATTCCGCCAACCAGCTCGATATCGTTGATGGTCATCGGCGCCGCCAGGTTCGAACCCTGCTGGAAGGCCGCCAACGAGGTTTCGGCGCTTGAGAAGAAGAGCAGGTTCAGGTTCTTGACTGCCGGTGCGCCGAAGTGATACTGGTCGTGCGCAACCAGCTCGACGCGCTCGCCCTCGACCAGATTGACAAACTTGAACGGTCCCGCGCCGACGCGCTCGTTGGTCGTCCAGAACGGCAGTTCGGTGATCGTCGCGCGATCGGCGGTGCCCAGCACATGCTCCGGCATGATGCTGATGAACATGAAGCCCGGAAGCATGCCGGAGTCCGGCTGCACCAGATCGATCTGCACTGTGTAGTCATCCGGCGCTGTGACACCCGAAAGCGAGGTCGGGCCGGCAGTCGGCGTGGCCTGGGCATCGGCATACCCGACGACATTGCGGAACGCCGATCCCCAGCGCGAGGTTGTGGCCGGGTCGGTCAGCATATTGATCGTGAAGACCACGTCCTTCGCGGTCACCGGGGTGCCGTCGTGCCAGACTGCGTTCTGGCGGAGCTTGAAGGTCGCCGTCGTGTCGGAAATCTCCCAGGACTCGGCCAGATCGCCGACCATCTCCTGAAGATCCGAGGAGATCGTGACCAGCCGGGCATCGACCATGCGGTTGATCTCGAACTGAGAGCCGCCGTTGACGATGAAGCTGTACGCAATGGCTTCCGCATTCGGCTTGCCGCCGCCGCCCTGCGTGGCGCCCGCGTCGAAGCTCAATGTCATCGCATCCTGCGCGTTCGCGCCGCCCGCATTGACGAGCGCCATGCCGAACGGCAATCCCAGCCCCAGCGCGACCGATCCCTTCAGGATGTCGCGGCGGGAGAGCTCGCCCGACTTCGCTCCCGCGATCAGTGTGTCGATACCGAGTCGTTGTTCGTTCATCTGTACTCCCTCTGAACCTCTGACGAAACCATAGCCTCGTGCCGAATGGAATCGAAGTGCCGGCGCAACACTGGGCCGGCGGCCAGGTCAGCTTCGCTCCTTTCCGTAAACATTGCGCCAGAGTGGCCGGAAACCAATGCGGGAAGACGTCGTTTCGAAATGCGCGATCAGCGCCTCGCGAGCGGCAGGGCCGTCCCGCCGGATGGCCGCGGCGGCAATCGCCTCGTGCTCCAACAGGTCTTGCTGGCTGTATCCCACCGGACGAGGCGGATCGGCCGCGCGGACAACAGAAATCGCGTAGACCGCATCCAGCAGCGCGGCGATGATGCGGTTGTCCGAACGGTTCATGATCACGCGATGCATGCCAATATCCGCGTCGGTGTCGGTGTAGCCCTGTTTGGAACTTGCGCGCATGGCGTCGAGGTAGGCGAGAATCTGGTCGCAATCCTCATCCGTGAGTTGCTCGACCGCATCGCTGACTGCGGCGATCTCGAGCAGACAGCGTGTCTCAGCGAGATCCTTCACAGAGAACGATTGGATCAGGAAATCCGAGGTCACCTGGCCGAGATAGGACTCGACATTGAGAGCCCGCACGAATCGGCCAACGCCCTTGCGTGTCTCGATCAGACCGACCGCTTCCATGCCGCTGAGCGCCTCACGTATCAGCGGGCGGCCGACGCCCATCTGGGTCGCGAGCCAAGCTTCGGAGGGTAATCGGTCTCCAGGCTGGAGGTTGTTGTCGACGATGTATTCCTGCAGCCGCGTGTGCACTTCGGCGACGAGCGAAACCGACTCGATCGGTCGAATGCTGGCCGTCGTCACGGAGCTTGGAGTTTGCAGGGTTGAAGACTTGCTCACAGGGAACCCATCTTCTCTTTTGTAAGATGTCTTACAGCCAAGTCTATCGACCGTGAGGGCGCCTTGTCAATGGCTGCGAGGACCGTGACAGAAATTCTCACAGAGTCGACCGTATGCCGGGAATGCCCCTTGGTCCGGGCGCATCGGACCCGATTTCGGCGCGAAAGCTGGAACCGATCGGTTTCTTCTGTCAAACTATGCAGGTTGCGCCGGTCGCCGACGTCCGCGAGACCGGCGCCTTTTTGTGTCCAGTCGCGCATCCCGTTCAATTCGAGACCTGCAAACACATGACGACCGAACTCGAAGCACGCCCTACAGAGGAAGAGCGCCGTATGGGCCACGACATGCTCGCCACGAATCTGCGCAATGTCGCAATCATCGCCCACGTCGACCACGGAAAGACCACCCTGGTCGACGGTCTCCTGAAACAATCGAATGTTTTCCGTGATCCCGACGCCGCCGGCGAGCTCATCATGGACGCGAACGACCTCGAACGCGAGCGCGGCATCACCATCCTGGCCAAGAACACCGCCATCTTCTACGAAGGCGTCAAGATCAACATCATCGACACCCCAGGTCATGCCGACTTCGGCGGCGAGGTCGAGCGTGTCCTCAACATGGCCGATGGCTGCCTCTTGCTCGTCGATGCCGTCGAGGGGCCTATGCCACAGACCCGCACGGTCCTCCAGCGCGCGCTGGAAATCGGCTTGCGCCCGATCGTCGTCGTGAACAAGATCGACCGGCCCGCGCAGCGTTCGGAGGAAGTGATCGGGCTTACCCAGGATCTCTTCCTCGATCTCGCCAGCGATGCCGATCAGCTCGATTTTCCGGTTGTCTACGCGATAGCCCGGGAGGGCCGCGCAGGGTTCGCTCCCGACGCGCTGACCAGCGATCTGCGTCCGCTCCTCGATACGATCCTGTCGTCGATTCCGGCGCCGGCAGTCGATGTCGAGGCGCCTGCTCAGCTCCTGATTGCATCGCTCGACTACGACACGCATCGCGGACGGGTCGCGATTGGCCGCATTCATCGCGGGACGATCAAGGCTGGCGACACGATGCTGCAGATCGATCCAGACGGCGAGCAGCAGCGGCAGCGCATCACCACGCTCGAGACCTTCGACGGACTCAAGCGCAAGGAAATCCAACAGGCCTCAGCCGGTGACATCGTTGCCATCTGCGGATTTGCCGATGCCAAGATCGGCGCGACGCTGGCCGATCCATCCGCGCCGGATGCGCTTGCTCCCATCGCGATCGAAGAACCGACTCTGAAGCTCTCGTTTGGCGTCAACACGTCGCCGTTTGCGGGTCGGGAAGCGAAGTTCTCGACCTCTCGCCAGTTGCGCGAACGCCTCTTTCGCGAGCTGGAAACCAACCTGTCGCTGCGCGTCGAATCGACCGATCAGGCCGATGTCTTCTCGGTTTCCGGCCGCGGCGAGCTGCACCTCTCGATCCTGATCGAAACGATGCGCCGCGAAGGCTACGAGTTCCAGGTATCCCGCCCGGAAGCGATTACCCGCACGATCGATGGCGAGACATACGAGCCCATCGAGCACCTGCTGATCGATACAACCGAGTCGTTCGTCGGCGCGGTCACCGATTTGGTCGGTGGACGCCGCGCGCAGATGATGAACATGGTCAACGATGGCCGCGGCAATGTGCGCCTCGAATTCGCGATCCCGACCCGCGGACTCATCGGTCTGCGCAACGCGTTCCTGACCGCCACCAAGGGCAATGGGGTCATGGCATCCCGTCTGATCGGTTTCGAGCCGTTCTACGGACCCATCGATTCGCAACGCACCGGCGCGCTGGTTGCCTCAGAAACCGGAGTTGCCCTGGCCAACGGGATCGCCAACGCACAGGAACGCGGCGTGATCTTCATCGATCCGCAGACCGAGGTCTACGAGGGCATGATCGTCGGTCAGCAACCGCGCCAGGGCGATCTGGTGGTCAACGTCTGCCGCGCCAAGAAGCTCACCAACATCCGCTCCAGCACCTCGGACATCGCGGTCAAGCTGACCCCTCCGGTAGTTCTGAGTCTGGAGCAATCGCTCGACTTCCTGGCTGACGACGAGCTGCTGGAGGTGACACCCAAGTCCTACCGTCTCCGCAAGCGGCTCCTATCCCAGGACGACCGGGCGAAAGAGCGCAAACGCGCGGCGATCGCAGCTGGACAGTCCTACTAGGCGGGATTTTGGGGTCAGCGCTTCGTTCCCCAACGCAAATGCTCGACGGGAGAGAGGGGCGGAAGAACGATCCGCTCCTTTTTCGACTTCAGCGAAGAACCTGTACTCAGTCTCGTGTCGTTCGGCGGATATGGCGGATGGATTCTCGGCGTTGCCGAGTATCCTAGCCAGAATGTCGTCGTCGCGCACTGAAGGTCCAGGACTCCTTCGACTGGAAACGTGATCGGAATGGCCCGCGTGGGCTCGCGCAAGCTCAACCAGAAACTCGTCGTGGCCGTGGTGTACGTCTGCGGCATGATGATGAACTCGCTCGATTCGACCATGGTCACGGTGGCGTTCGCGACGCTCGGCCGCGAGTTCGGCCGCACGCCGGACGAGATGCAGGGCATCCTGATCGGCTATCTGGTCAGCATGGCCATGTTCATTCCGGCTTCCGGCTGGCTGGGAGACCGGTTCGGCACCAAGCGCATCTTCTTGCTCGCGTTGGGAATTTTTACCCTGGGTTCCCTCTTGAGCGGCATGGCGCAAAGCTACGAGATGCTGGTCGGAACGCGCATCATCCAGGGCGCCGGCGGCGGACTGATCATCCCGGTGGGGATGGCGATGCTCTATCGCACGTATCCTCCAGAAGAACGGGTGCGCATCTCGCGCATCCTCATGTTCGCGCTCATCATCGGTCCAGCCTGTGGCCCCCTTGTGGGTGGCTTCCTGGTGGAGAAGTTCTCCTGGCACGCGATTTTCTTCGTCAATGTCCCGGTCGGGCTTACCGCGCTCGTGTTTGGCGGTCTCTTTCTCGAGGAGCACACGGAAGCGGCGCCAGGCGGATTCGACATCGCCGGATTCGTCCTGGGCAGCTTCGGGCTGGCCTGTGTGATGTTCGCGCTCAATCAGGGGAACCGGCAGGGGTGGACAGCGCCGCTGGTGCTTGCCGCCGCTGGCATCGGGATCGCCCTGATGCTCTCGTTCGTCTACGTCGAGCTGCACAAGCCGGAGCCGATGGTGCAACTTCGGCTCTTCAAGAACAAGCTGTTTGGCGCCACAGCCGTCGTCTCGTTCTTCTCGTCGGCGGCATTTCTGGGAATCCTCTTCGTGACGCCGGTCTTCCTGCAGGAGGGGAGGGGCGTGAGTCCCCTCGAATCTGGTCTGACCACCTTCCCCGAGGCCATTGGTGTCGTCTGCTCGACCCAATTGGTCGCGCGGCTCTATCCCAGATTCGGGCCACGCAGGCTCATGGTCGGCGGCATGGCCGGGCTTGGGTGCGTGGCGCTCATCATGTCCCGCCTGACGCTGGAGGGTGGTCCCTGGCCGGTGCGTATCCTCATGTTCGCGCTCGGGGTGTGCATGGCCTACATCTTCCTGCCCAACCAGGCCGCCAGCCTGGCAACGGTTTCGAAGTCCGAGACAGGCCGTGCATCGACGCTCTTTTCGGTGCAACGCCAGTTGGGTAGCGCGATCGGGATCGCGGTCCTCGGGAGCGTGATGGCTGTCGTCGGTACGACCGTCGGGGGGACCATCGACGGGCCGCCTAACGTCGATGCGTATCACGCCGCCTACATGGCTGCTGCGGTAATCGCGTTCATCGGCTCGCTGCTCGCGTTGCGCGTTCCGGATAGCGAAGCCGCGCACACCATGGTGCGCCAGACGAAAGTCAAGCGAAAGAAACCCGCGCCCAAGCGTGATTCGCTTGCTGACCAGAACACCGTCAGCAGTTGAGCGGTCGAGGCCTAGTGCTCTCCAGGCGTCTCGACCGCCATGTCGAAGAAGGCGAGATTGTCGGTGGTCACTGAGTCGACACCGAGCGACGCCAACTCCACCAGGCGCTCGACGTCGTTGACGGTCCACGCGTCGATCGCGTAGCCGTGCTCCTTGAGCGCGAGGATCCGCTCAGAAGTCAGCGCCCATGCGGGAATCGAAATGCCGTCGACCCCTTCGACGCGACCGTCTTTCAACAAGAGCTCATCGATCTCAGCCCCATTCGAGAGCGAGAGGAACTGCAGAGTATTGGGCAGCGCCACATCCAGCATGATCAGCGCGTCGTGATTCTTGGATACCAGGATGATCTGCTGTTCGGTCGGCCGCGCCTGGATGAATTGCACGAGCTGAAGCAGAGCCTTCTCGCCGGTCGACTTCAGATCGAGTTTCAAGACGGTGGCATCCGCGGAATAGGCCCACGCTTCTCGCAGCCGAGGGGCCTGCCACGCCCTGAGTGGCACGTAACTCGACGGCGAACTGTGGGTCGCGTAGAGCACACCGTTCACCAAACGAACGTCGATCTCCATGCCCATGGCTTGATGATGCAAAGCGCGCTGGGCGGTCTCCTGCTGATTGCCGGCATTGTGCGCCACGAGCAAGACCGCAGGCAGGTACACCGGGGTGCTGCCGGAGTAGGGGACGTAGAACTGAATCTGCCGCTGGCCGAAGACAGCCTGACGGGCTTCCAACGAGAAGTCCCCGCCAACGGTAAACCCAAGCGCAACCACCATCGCAAGGAACAGTTTTCCTACGCGGCCAATGGTTTTGCGGATTGCCGTGTGGGCAACGGTCATAGCGTCTCCAATCGTGCAGCCACCCGCCTCGATCATCAGGCGCGGATAGGTCGCTCGTTCTTGTGACATCGGCGGTGACTGGTTCAAGTTTACGGTGAGCGATGGGTGTCCGCGCATATACGTTCGTGACCGAGAGTCGCCACGAACGGACCGGATTTCTGACAACAGGACACCCTGTACGTTCCATTTCCGCTTACACGTCGATTACAAGCGTGCCGGGATCACGCACTACACTCCTCACCATGAACAGCTACCAAAACGCTCGCCAGACCATGCTGATCGACGCAGACGACACGCTCTGGCACAACAACATCTACTTCGAGCAGACGACCGAAACCTTCATCGACTACCTGCGGCATACGTCTCTCGGCCGGGACGAGATCAAGCAGGTCATCATGGAGATCGAGCACGCGAATCTCCAGACGAAGGGCTACGGCGCTGAGAGCTATGCAAATAACCTGGTGGAAGCCTATCGCCGGCTCTCCGAACGGGAAATCGACCAGAAACAGCTCGATGACGTCTTCAATTTCGGTATGAGCATTCTCGATGCCGACATCGAACTGCTCCATGGGGTGAGCGAAACGCTGGAAGAGCTCAGTTCGCGTCATGAGCTGGTCCTCTTCACCAAAGGGAACCCCGACGAACAGCGCAGCAAGATCGAGCGCTCAGGCATTGCCCAGCATTTCCTCCATGTCGGCATCGTGCCGGAGAAGGACGTGCGCGCATATGTCGAGGTCATCGCGACGGTGAACGCGGTAACCGACCGCACCTGGATGGTGGGCAACTCGCCTCGCTCTGACATCAATCCGGCGTTGAACGCCGGGATGGGAGCGGTCTTCATTCCATACGACCGCACCTGGGAACTCGAAATCGAAGAGATTCACGCCACCGACGGCCGGTTTCTGCAACTCGAGCGGTTTTCCGAGCTGACACTGCACTTCTAGCCCGATATGCGTCGTTGTGCGGCGTGATCTCAGACGATCTCATGCCGGCAAGGTATTCCGCGTTGTAGCAAGCGAACCCAGCACTCGACTGGCGTACTATCCGCGCGTTCGTGTTTCGCCAGCGATACGCTCGAACATCGCGACTCGGTCCCGGGCGGCAACTCCGCCATGCCAAAGGAAAGCTCCGTCCCATGCCAGCTTTGCCATCGTCGATGTCGATCCCGGCGGCCCGCGCCATGCTCCTCGCCGCCCAAGGGATCGAGCCCGGACCGGCAAAACCAGCCACGAGGGGGACGGTCCGTTCGGCGATCACGCGCATGGGTCAGTTGCAAATCGATACGATCTCGGTGGCGAACCGCAGTCCGTACCTGGTGCTGTTCGCGCGCATCGGGTCGTTCGAAACCGTCTGGCTCGAGCAACTTCTGGCCCAGGGCAAGATCTTCGAAGCCTGGTCGCACGAGGCGTGTTTCCTACCGATCGAGGACTACCCGATAGCGGCTGCCCGATTCGCCGAGCCGAAGCCATGGCGCAAGCGCAATCGCGACTTTCTCGCTGCGCACGAAGACAGAGCGCGCGAGCTTATGGAGCTCATTCGGACCAGCGGACCGGTGCGCTCGTCCGATTTCGAACGAGAAGCGCCGCGCAACGGCGGCTGGTGGTCGGAGCGCAAGCACGAGAAGTTGATTCTGGAAGGTCTCTTTGCCGAAGGGCACGTGATGATCGTGCGGCGCGACAACTTCCAACGTGTCTATGGCTTGCGAGAGATGGTGCTGCCGGACTGGGAGGACCATCATGCCGCGTCGATGGACGATGCCGACGATTTCATGGTGGCCAAAACGGTTGCGGCGCTTGGCGTGGCCCCTGCCCGCTGGATCGCAGACTACTACCGCATGCCGGTTGCCCGCGCCACCGCCGCGCTCAAACGGTTGCTGGAACGGGGCACCGTGCTCGAGACATCGATCGACGAGGTAGGAACGGCGTTCGTGCACGAAGCGAATGTGAGTCTCGCGAGCAAGGCCGCCAGAGGAAAGCTCGCTCCCGGGCGCACCGTGCTTCTGTCTCCGTTCGATCCTGTGGTGTGGCATCGATTGCGCGCGTCCGAGCTGTTCGGATTCGACTACACCATCGAGTGCTACACCCCCGCGGAGAAGCGAATCTATGGCTACTTCACTCTGCCGATCCTGCATCGTGGGGAGCTGGTCGGCCGGCTGGATCCCAAGGCACACCGCGCCAACGGCGTGTTCGAGGTCAAAGCGCTCCATCTCGAACCCGGATTCAGCCCGGACGAGCGCTTCGTCACTGAACTGGCCGACGCGCTCGCCGGATTCGCTGCATGGCACGGAACTCCAGAGGTCCGCATCACGCGATCGAATCCGGTCGTGCTGCGCGATGAGCTTGTTGCGGCGCTAGGCTGACGCTCTCGCCCAGTCCGGGCCAGGAGCCGATGCGAACTCCGCGGCAGGCAGCGGCTCCAGATAGCTCTCGGCCTGCAGGCTGAACAGCTCGGCATATCGACCACCCAACATCATCAGCTCCGCGTGCGTGCCTTGCTCGATGAGCTTGGCATTCTCCAGCACCAGAATCCGGTCGGCGCGCCGCGTCGTCGAAAATCGGTGGGAGATGAAGATCGCCATGCGCCCTTCGGCCAAGCGCTTGATGCGGGCGAAGAGGTCGTATTCCGCTTCTGCGTCGAGCGCTGAGGTCGGCTCGTCCAGGATCAGGATTTGCGCGTCGCGCATGAACGCGCGCGAGAGCGCGACACGCTGCCATTCGCCCCCGGAGAGCTGGTGACCGTCTTCGAACCATTTACCAAGAATCGTGTCGTACTGATCGGGCAGACCTTCGATCAACTCCGTGGCGCCGCCACGCAACGCCGCCGATTCGATGGCGCTCCGGTCGAGCACCCGTTCGACGTTGCCCACACCGATGTTCTCGGCCACCGGAAGCTGATACATCGCATAGTCCTGGAACATCATGCCGAACTGCTTGCGCAGCTCACGTGGATCGTAGTCGCGCACGTCGACGCCATCGATCAGGATTTGACCCTCTTGCGGGTCATAGAGGCGCCCGAGAAGCTTCACGATGGTCGACTTCCCGGCCCCGTTCTTGCCGACCAGGGCAATCGTCTCGCCCAATCCGATGGTGAAGGAGACATTGTCCAGCGCGGGTTCGGTGCGCCCAGGGTAGGTGAAGGAGACGTTGCGAAATTCGATGCCCTGCTGGAATGGAACTCGGACGGGCACCGGATGCTCCGGAGCGTCGATCAGAGGTTTCCGGTCGAGTAGATCGTACAGCGTCGACAGGTAGAGACCGTGCTCGTAAATGCTCTGAAACCCGCCCAACAGACCCTGGAACGAATTCTGCACCTGCTGTGCCGCCTGGGTGAAGACGGTCAGCTGCCCCAGCGAAATGACGCCTTTCACCGCCTGTACCGCGACGTACAGGAATGTCGCCGAACTGGCGACGATGGTCAGCGCTCCCCAGCCAAACCCCGCCAGATAGCGGCGGATGAGCAGACTGCGCGTCTCCGCGTAGTACCCCTGGGCGATGTCGTCGTACCGGCCGATGAAGTGATCGCCGAGCGTATAGAGCTTGATTTCTTTGTTGAAGGAGTCGGTGGTCAGGACATTCGTCAGATACGACATCATGCGTCGCGTCGGCGAGAGCCGGCGCATCTGTTGGAATCCCCACCAGCTATAGCGAGAGCCGGAAACAAAGGCGGGAATAGGGGAGAGCAAGGCGGCAATGGCAATCCAGGGCGAAAGCCCGATCAGTAGCCCAACCATCGTGGCGAATGTGATGAGCGACCGGATCAGCCCGAAGACGCCCGAAACCATCATCACCGGGCGGCTGGCCGATTCGCGTTGCGCTTGTTGCAGCTGATCGTAGTAGGACGCGTTCTCGAAATCGGCAAGGTCGAGCGTGTTGGCGTGCCGCATGATCATCTGCTGCACATGAATGGTCAATTTTTCCTGCAGCAGTTGCTGGTCGATGTTGCTCAGTGTCTGGAAGAGCGACCCCGCCAGGAAGAGCAAGAGTTGGGCAATCGCCAGAATGACGATCGAGCGGATGAACGGATCGATATCGTCCGCGCCGATGCCGGCGGCGACCTCATCGATCAACGCTCCCGCGAGCCACACCTGAAGCGCGGGAATGACAGCCAGCAGCAACGTCAACGTTGCAAGCGCGATGGTCTGCCACTTGCTCGTCTGCCAGACAAGCTGAAACACCCGAACCGTCGAGGTCCAGGTCTGCGAGACTCCGTGACGAAGCGACTCCCACCTGGGGCGCTTGCTTCCTGATTCTGGGTCGGGTCTTGACGTGGAGTTGATGCGCGGGCGCGGGTTGCGTCCGCCATGGATTGGAGATGGATCGAACAATTGCTTCTCGTGCGCCTCCTCTTGTTTTCCGGCTCGCCTCGAACCGGAATCACACTACATGCGAAAATCGGTGCGGCACAATTGTCCGGTTACGCTATTCGTCCGCCAACCCCCACTTCGGGGTCGCCCAAACGGCTAGGGTGATGTTCGCCGCCATGAAGCCAATGATCCGAACGATAACCTCAGCGTTCGAGCTTCGAGCAATACGACTCTGGCTGGTGCTCATCGTGCTGTTCGCGATGCTCGATCCGCATGCCAGCGCCGGCTATCAGTCGCAGTCGCAAAAAGACCCGCTCTTCGGATTCGCCATCAACGCGAGAGTCGTGACCCAGTTTCCCGATTTCCTACCGTACTACGGAGTCACGTCGGTCACACCTGACAACGCGATGAAAATGGAGACGATCTACGGGTGCGATGGCTGGTTCGACTTTTCGGCCGCCGACCAGCTCCTCGACTATGCCGATTGGTACGGCTTCGAGTTTCATGGTCATGCGGTGGTCTGGCACCGGCAAACCTCATGGTGCGCCGATTGGTACACGAAAGATGACTTCGAGACGTATGTGCGCACCGTCGTCGGCCATTACTGCGGCCGTATCCCTTCGATGGACATCGTGAACGAGGCGCTCGGAAGCACGACGCGCTATCGCACGGAGGAAGAGAGCGTCTGGAAGCGGCTCTACGGCAATGACGACTACATCGTCGATGCCTTCCGCTGGGCGCGTGACACATGCCCTGAGATGAGGCTCTACTACAACGACTATCTGATCGAGTGGGGTGTGAAGGCCGAGCGCATGCTTTCACTCGTGCGCAGACTGGCGAACGACGGAATCATCGACGGCGTTGGCTTCCAGGCGCATCTGGATCGTCATGCGAAGCTCGATCGGTTCGCGGAAACCATGGACCGGGTAGCCGAGCTCGGTCTCGAGTTTGCGATTTCCGAGCTGGACGTGCGCCTGGGCGAACCGCATTGGGAGCTCTCGATCGAAGATCTGCAAGCGCAGGCGGACATCTACCGCGAGGTGGCTCAACTCTGTCTCGAGCGTCCGGCATGCGTGCGATTGACCGTGTGGGGCATCGACGACGGTCATTCGTGGATCAACACAGACTTCGAGTTTGGGCAGATCCCCGATGCGCCCCTGCTGTTCGATCGCGGGTTCTGGCCGAAACCTGCCTATTGCGACGGAATTCAGGACGTCTTGTCACTCCCCGAGGGGGATTGCCCACTCGTGGAAGGCGGGTAGACCGACGTTGCTGCGTTTCGGTTCGGCGCCGCCACGCAGCGCCGCGGTGCTCGGTCGGTTTCGATCTACGGAGGAACTGTTTGAAGGCGCTCGACTACTCTCGCTCGTTCGTCACGTTCTTCACGACTCCAGAACAGGGTGGGAATATTGCCCGCATTCAGATCGATGCCACAAGCAGGGTCGACAGTTGGGGACCGAATGGTCAGGCCGGTGAGTTTCACCTGATTGCGCCCTGCCGCAGCGAGCAGATGTACCTCGATGGCCAGCTCTTTCAGATGCCGAACTACGAGTTCTGCGGCATCTTTGCATCGAATGAGTTGGTCCTCTTGCGCACCCATTGGACCAGCGACCGTGAATCGCCGGAATACGCCAAACCCGATGTACGGTTCGAGCGCATTGCCATCGACCTGACTCCCGGCCATTTCGAACCGCTGGAAACCGATGCGGATGTCGTGCAGGCAACGCTCGACAACCGCCGCCTGGTAGTCCGAACCGAACTGACCGACCCAACCAACGGCACGCGCGCGGTCATCGACTATCCAATCAAGACGATGAATGTCCGCCAGGAGCCCATGAGCTTCCAGGTCGACACTGGGCCGCTCCTCGTGCCACGTTGGGATGTCGCCGATCTCGCCCCTCCGCTGCGCTTCGACGTGGCGCACGTCGTCTACTGGCAACGCGACCGGGCTGAGTTCGTGCTTCGACGACCGCATGTCGTGGGGGAGGGGAGCCACGGCCCGATCTGTGTCACCGACTACACCGAGTTGCGATTCGAGTCAGCGAGCAACTCTATTCTGGGCGAGGTGGTGTGACCGATCTCCAACTCACCATCGAGTGGTTCGAGAAGTTCACGGGCTTGGCCAGAGCACGACAGCCGGACGAGAGGTCGTTCGGTCGCCTGGCGAATTGCGATGGTGATTCGATCGATGTTGTCACTGACCGGGTTTCGAGGCTCGACAGGGAGGAGCAATGAACGGGTTTCATCTGGGAGTCGTGCGCCTGGAGTGCAGTCCCTCCAGGAGGATTGGGCGGAGGCGCGCGACCGGAAAGGATGGGGGACCGATCTGCACGATGTCGTGTGGCGTCCCGAGTCGGATTCTCGGTCTGGGCGGTGAACCACGCACCGTGCTCCAGCCGCATCGCAAAGACGTCTGCCGGGCCGAAATGCCGCTTGGCGAACCACGCGCCCTCGATCTCGATAGGGCTCCCTCATGAAGGCCATCGATGTTCACGGCCACTTTGGGCCCTATGACCGTGGTCTTGGATCACGGGTCGATGGCTTCATGTCTGCGAGCGCAGATCAGGTAGCGCAACGAGGGCTCGCGTGTGGCATCGAGATAACGATCGTCTCCGCTATTAACGGATTGATGCCGTATCGCGGCAACGCGGTGCTCGGCAATCAGGATGCGGCCGAAGCTGCCGAATCGAATCGCGCGTTGCGCTTCTGGACGATCGTCGATCCGCGTCTCCCCGAATCGTTCGCCCAATCAGCCGTCTTGCTCAGCCATCCCGGTTGTGCGGGCATCAAGATCCATCCGCATGCGCACGACTACGAAATTCGCGAGCATGGACCGGCGCTCTTCGCGTTTGCCGCTGAGCGCAATGCCGTCGTCTTGACGCACTCCGGCGATATCGGCAGCTATCCGGAGGACTTTGTGCCATTCGTCGACCGCTATCCGAACATCCAGCTGATCCTGGCGCATCTCGGAAATAGCGACGACGGTTCGATCTCTCGGCAAGTGGAAGCGATTCAGCGCGCGCGCAATGGGAATCTCTGGGTGGACACATCGTCGACGCGCTCGATGTACAGCGGTTTGATCGAATGGGCCGTCGAGCAAATCGGTCATGACCGCATTCTGTTCGGCACCGACACACCGCTCTACTGGGCGGGGGCCCAGAAGGGGCGCATCGAAAGCGCGCAGGTCGATGATGACGCGAAACAGGCAATCCTGTGGGACAACGCTGCCAGGCTCCTTGGATTTGGCCCTAACTGATCCGGC
Organism: Thermomicrobiales bacterium; assembly: GCA_041390825.1. Classification (NCBI taxonomy): domain Bacteria; kingdom Pseudomonadati; phylum Thermomicrobiota; class Thermomicrobia; order Thermomicrobiales; species Thermomicrobiales bacterium. The sequence goes on along the minus strand of JAWKPF010000021.1, from coordinate 34,789 downwards.
ACTTCGAAGTTCGGTAGGGGGACGCAATCGAATGGCGGCTCCGACCGGAATCTGGGGCCGCCAAACAGTCAGATACTCGCTCTATGTCAGCGCATGTGCGCCAGCACCGCCCGAGTAACCATAACGTTTCCTTCGATTTCCTGTGCTCCTTCGGCTGTATGCTTTCGCCGATTCGGTGAAGTAGGGGCGCAGGACTGGACATGCCACAGGTCGCGGGGAACGAACTCATCGTTGTAGCGGGCGACTATGAGCCAGGTATGCAATTGGCGGATGTGCATATCCACACCCGCCATTCAGACGGATGGTTCGACGAAGCTCGCCTGGCCGAAGCAGCCTTGGCCGCTGGACTGGATGCGTTGGTCGTTACCGACCATGACGAGGTTCGGTCCGGATTCGAACTGCGCGACTATGTGACCCGCCGGTCGCTGCCCCTGACGATCTACCCGGGAAGCGAAATCACCGCACGCATCGACGGACATGACGTTCACATCTTGGCGCTCGGCATCGAAGACGATATTGCTCCGTGGCAAGATCCGGCCTGGACAGTCGAACAGGTGGTGGCGATGGGTGGCGTTCCAGTCCTTGCGCACCCGTTCAAGAACGGCACCGGGTATCTCCGCGCGTTTCGGGACCTCGAACTGAGCGTTCCGGTCTCGCTCGAGGTCTACAACGCCTCGATCGCCGACATCGATCGTTTCGATCCACGCGCCCGGCGACATGGCATCGACCGAAACGGAGCCGCGCTTGCTTACCACGAGCGCCATCGTGACCAGCTGATGGGGCCAATCGGAGCAACAGATGCGCATTTCCGAAGTGTCGGACGGGGGATTACTGCCTTTCGCGGCGATCTCCTGGCAGCCATCCGAGCTGGGCAAACGGCCGTCGTGCACGACACGCGCTTCGAACGCGCGCGACCGCGAGACTTCGTCACGTACGCCACCGGTCTTCGATCGATGAAGCACCGTCGTGCCGCAAAATGGGGCTGTGCGGCGACGTAGCCGATACGCGTTGGTTCCTCAGGGCAGCCGGATCGCGATCTGCACCTCGACCGACTGGTCATCGACCAACCCCAAGCGCGACAGAATCGCGAGCTTCAGCGGGAGATCGTAGTAGCGGCCGTCATCGCGCGGAAACATCGATGTGTACCAGGTGACACCGTCGATGGTTGCGTCGACCGGAACCGTGCCCCAGGGATTCAACGACGTGCCAACAAGCGCCAGGATCTCGGCGGACAGATCTTTAGGAAGCGACACAAAGTAGACCCTGTTTGGATTTCGATAGTGCCAAACCGTTCCCTCGAAATCGAACTCATGCATCGGAACTCGGACTCCTCGATCAGCCGATACAGCGGGGGAGTCCCACTATACCCGGGGAAGTCCCGCAGAAATGTTTTGCGGATAAGCTGCGTTGTCCGCAAGGATGCTGCCAGTGCGGGTGCTGCTTGATTCGACAGGATGGCGGCGCGGATCCGATGAATTGCGAGCCAGGTCGCCAAGAGCTTTCGATTCGAGCTGCAAACCATCGAGCAGCAATCGTCGCTTGCCAGCCGCGTCCTGCTACGACGATTGCTCTTGATCCGCTGGTGGCGTTCCCGCTACCACAAGCTGACGGTCCTTCTTGAGCGCTGCAATCACGTCATCAGGGAGATTCAGATGGGCTTTCACGAGCGCGGGAGGAAGCTTGGCCAGCCACTGCTGCAGCGAGATCTCCTGGAACTCGGGTGACGCGAACAATGCGAGGTAGCGCATGCGGGTGTTGCCGATGTTCTCGACATAGTGCCCTGTTGCCCGGGGTACGGTGCCCACGTCGCCGGCCAGGTAGTTGAAAGTTCGCGCCACGCTGCCAGTATTGAACACGGTCATGCGCGCACGTCCCTCGAGAAAGAGCTGCCACTCATCGTTGTTCGGATGCCAATGCAACTCGCGCATTCCGCCAGGATCGACCTCGACAACTGCGCATGAGATGGTTGTTATCGGAAAGCTTGACGAGTCGATGACGGTCACACGACCGCCTGGACATTCCACCGGATTGGCCTGACGCATGTGAAAGGTGTACGGAGATCCCGAACCGGGTTCGACGCCTGGAGGCAGGTCTTCTGACAGCGGGCCCGGAACTGACGCTGGAAAAATGTAGAGCTCGTTCTTCGGCAAGAGACTGACGGTCTCGGCCGACCAGCCGAAATTCTTGGCAATCACCTCGGGCGGCATATGGGAGAGGAAATCGGTCAAGAGCAGCGTGTACTCCTCGGAAAAAGCGCCGTCATCGAACGCAAGCAAGAACTCGCACCCGTGTTCGAGCGCCTGGATGGAGTGCGGGAGACCGGTGGGAAAGAACCAGAGATCGCCGGCCGGAACGTCGTCGACATGCATGTTCCCATCGAGATCGAGGATCGTCACTCTTGCCGAGCCACTGATCATGTACGCCCACTCGTTTTCGAGATGCCAATGGAGCTCGCGCACGCCTGTCATCGATTGGCCGGGATCGAGGCGCATGTTCACACCGGCGATCGTTCGCGCCGCCGGCATCTCGCGCTCGGTGACCTCGCGGGTCCATCCGCCGTCACAGAGCTTGACGTGGGTGTCAGAAAGGGAAAACCGAAGATTCGGCAGGGTCCCGCTATCGGTCACGGGAGGGACCATCATGTCCGGATGTTCGCGTTCGCGCAGGAGATCGCGTGGGCCATCTTCGGTGCCTCCGCGATTCGGACCAGCCATCGGCTCACCAAGAAAACGCGACTCTGACATCTCGCTCTGCTCCCTCGTGGTCTGGCCGCGCATATTCTGTTGCTGGCTAGCTCACCCAGCGGCGCTTGTTCGCAACATAGTCGACCAGTATGTATTCGCCCAGCTTGTCCGGTGTGGCGTAGAAAACGCGTCCGCCGTTGATTCGCATCAGGTCGTTGACGAACTCGATCATCATCGGAGTCCGCTCCAGCATGAAGGTGTTGATCTTGATGCCGTCGCGAGTGCAGCGAACCACTTCCTTGAGTGTTTCCTGGAAGGTGCGCGGCATGGGCGGCCAGTTGAAATAGACCTGCCCGTTCTCGATATGCGCGGTCGGCTCGCCGTCGGTAATGATGATGATCTGACGATTTGCTCCCTTATGTCGCCCGAGCATCTGCCGCGCGAGCTGGAAGCCATGCTGCATGTTGGTGCCGTACTGGTATTCGTTCCAGGTCAAGGTCGGCAGATCGGCTTGCTTGAGCGGCTCGGCAATGTACGAGAAGCCGACCAGCTCGAGTGTGTCGCGTGGGTACTTGCTCCGAATGAGCGAGTCGAGCGCCAGCGCGATCCGTTTGGCGCTGGTGAAGCTGTCGGAATAGAACATCGACCGGCTCATGTCGATCATCAGCACCGTCGATGAGCGTGTCGAGTATTCGGTTCGATAGACCTCGAAATCACTCGGTACGATCTTGAGCGGCGTCCCGCGACCCTCACGCTGCACCGCGTTCATGACGGTCGATTCGAGATCGAGCAGAAACGGGTCGCCAAATTCGTAGGGTTTCGATGTGTCCGTCCGCTCCCCTGCTCCTCCCTGGCGATTGATTTCATGCGCGCCGATCCGGTCGCGCTTGAGCTGGGCGAAGATGTCCGTGAGCGCCTTTTCGCCGATCTTGCGAACCCCCTGGGGAGTCAGCTCGAAACCGCGCCGCGTCTTCTTAATGTAGCCCGCGTCTTCGAGCACCTTGGCGAGCTGGCCGAGCTGATCCATTTGCTCGCGAGTGTCCTCACCGAGCAATTCCTGGACCTTGTCCTGGTCGATGTTCGCGAAATCGTTCCAGTCGCGCACATCCTTGAACTGTTTTTCGAGGTCGTCGAGCTCGTTCATCCGGTCGAGCATGCGCATCGCTTGCTGCAACGTCAATGACTCATCACCGGAGAAGTCGTAGCTGCGCCGCCAGTCCTCCGGACGCATCGTCTGTTGCAGGTTCTGCTGCATGCGGGACATTTCCTGCTGAAGCCCGGGATCCTGCATGATTGCCTGCATAATTCCCTGCAGCTCGGAGCGTTGCTCCTGGCTCATCGAGTCCATCAGCTGCTGCATGGCCGCGGTCTGTTGCCGCATGTGCTCGATCAGGTCCTCGAGTGAGCGAATGTTGTTGCCGAAATAGTGTCCCCATTTGTGCATGAACTGTTCGAAGCCTGGATCTTCGCCCCGGTTCTTGGCTTCGAGCATGTCGTTCAGGTCGCTCATCATCTGACGTGTTTCGGCGATCTGCTCCGGGGTCATTTGGCTTAGCGACTGCTGCATCCCCTGGAACGTCTGATTCATCATCTGCTGCTGCAGCTGATCCATCAGTTCCTGAAACTTCTGCCGGGCCTGCTGATCCATGAAGTCGTACTGCTGCAGCCCCCGGATCCGGCCAGCGGGATCGTCTGGCAAGGCATCGAGTTGTTGGTTGCGCTTGTCGGCAATCGAATTCAGCAATTCGCGTAGCCCGTTGCCAGGCGACTCACCTTCGTCTTCGTTCGCCGCATGTTCCGGGTCAGCATCGTTCGCGTCACCGCCGCCGTCTTCGGGCGACTGATTCGCCTCCTCCAGGCGCTGTCGAATGCCCGAACGTTCGGTGTCGATCACGTCCTGCAAACGCTCGCGAATGTCGTCGAGCATGGAACCGAGGTCGTACCGCTGCATTTGTTCCTGGCGGGCTTGACGAACGCGGTTCATGAGATCGCGCAATCCTGGCAGGCGATCGGCGTCTGGCCGATCGACCCCTTCCCAAAAGAGACGACGCAGCGCGTTCATGAGATCGCCGTCGCGCACGAGCTCGTCCGACATGGCGCGCATCAAATCATCCGCGCTGAGTTCGTCGACTTGCTGTGTTCCGTCCCATCGTGAGTAGCGGGTGCCGAATCGTGTGAGTGCCATGGTGCGAGTCCTGGGGACCGGATTCCTGCGTCTCGAGCGACTCTCTGGCGCAGAAATCCGGTTGGGTGGGAAGACGATGTTACCGATGGTAGCGGGCTGGACCGGCGCCGCTGTCCTTGTTGAGTTTCCGATTGAGGTGCAGCCCTTCGAGCACAAACTCGACTGCCGACGCCGCCGCGCCCGGGTTGCCGCCGACACCGAGCTTGTCGACTGCTTCTTTCATGCCATCCATGTGACTGATCTGAAGCACATAGTCCATCGAGGGCATCAGCTCGGAGGCATCGACGACCAGTCCGTTCTCGAATCCCTGGATGAGTTGGTCGAATTGGCGCACCGAAAAGTGCCGGTTAAAGGTCGCAACAATTGCGCCCGCGAGCAGCTTGCTCACGATTTGTTCTTCGCGCACCTCTCCGACCGTTTCCAGTTCGATCTTGCCAATCGTCGATGACTGAACTGCTGCGAGATCGGAGATGCGCGGCACGGCGTTACGCTCGCCAAGCCGCAGGGCGCGTCGGGTTGCGTTCGAAATGAGGTTCTCGTAGTTGGCGGAACTCATGCGAACCGACACGCCGGACCGTTGTGAAACGTCGGGCGATCGACGGGCCAGATGGGTCAGCTCAGCAACGATCTCTTTCATGAACTGCGGGACCATTACCTCGATCCCCTCGGTCGAGAAGGTCGACCGCTCCTGGTCCATGATCTCGATTTCCAGCTCGATCGTCTCCGGATAGTGTGTGCGAATCTGGGAGCCGTATCGGTCCTTCAACGGCGTGATGATGCGGCCGCGGTTGGTGTAGTCTTCCGGGTTCGCGGAGGCGACCACGAACACATCGAGCGGCAAGCGAATCTTGTAGCCGCGTATTTGGACGTCGCGTTCTTCCATGATGTTCAGCAGACCGACCTGGATCCGCTCGGCCAGGTCGGGCAACTCATTGAGCGTGAAAATGCCGCGGTTGGTGCGTGGAATCAGCCCATAGGAGATCGTGAGCTCATCCGAGAGGTATCGCCCCTCGGCCACTTTGATGGGGTCGACCTCGCCAATCAGGTCGGCAATTGTCGTGTCGGGCGTCGCCAGTTTCTCGCCATACCGCCGGGAACGATGCAGCCATTCGATTGGGGTGTCCTCGCCCGCTTCTGCGACGAGATCGATGGCGTAGCGCGAGATCGGTTCGAGCGGATCGTCATTGATCTCGGATCCGGCCACGACCGGAATCCATTCGTCCAGCAGCTGAATCATGCTGCGGGCCAGTCGGGTTTTCGCCTGACCGCGTTCGCCCAGGAAGATGATGTCCTGTCCGGAAAGAATCGCATTTTCGATCTGGGGAATGACAGTCAGCTCATACCCGACCACACCGGGAAAGAGGGTATCGCCTTTGCGAATCTTGGCGATCAGATTGGTGCGCATCTCCTCGCGCACGGTGCGCGGCGTGTATCCGCTCTCCTTTAGGGCGCCGAGTGTGGCAATTGCCGGGGACTCGGAGACATTCGTCATGGGATCGATAGCACTCATTCGTCTAGGTTGCCTCGCGTAGGTTCGACAGGAGCTGGAGGCGGCCTCCCGAACCGGCGCATGCGATACGCCAGGTGGCGTAACTGCCGGGGGGTCGCCTCTCAAGGGTACTCGCTCATGGCAATCAGGGGACCTGATCGAACGGGGAGGCGCTGGAACCGGGAACACCGACGTCAGGCGTTCAGGTCCTCTGCGTCGTGTATGGAAGCGATGAAGGGAAGCGTGCTGAACTGCGGATAGGACGAGAGACCGTATCCAACGAGCACCTCATCCGGCGCGCGGAAACCGACGAAATCGAGCGGTATCTCGATGATGCGCGCGTCCTCCCGGTCGAGCAACGTGCAAACGCGCACGCTTCGCGCCCCCTTGCTGCGCAACCAGTCTGTGAGATAGACGAGGCTCAACCCGCTGCTGACGATATCCGCCACCAACACAACATCCCGGCCATCCACCGGCGCGCTGAGCGACCGGCCCAAACGAACCTGCTCGTTTTCGTTGCCGGCATAGCGTGAGAGCGCCAGCATGTCAGTGGATACACAGCAGGCATGGGCGTCGAGGTGTGTGGAGAGATCGGCGAGAATGCGGCTCGACCCGGGACCAACACCGATCAGGTGCAACGGCGCAATCCGTTGCCGGCCCCCTTCCTCGGCAAGTGACGCGAGCGACTCGCTCGATTCGTAGATCTCGCAAGCGAGTTCGCGCAGCCGCCGCTGGACCGCGACTGCATCGAAGACCGTTTCCGCAAGCCGCGGATCGGCAATGTGATCCAGCGCTGGATACGCGCCGATCAGGCGATCGTAATCCTTGCGATAGAGCAACTTGATCTGAACCGAGGGAAAGATCTCGCGCAGGCGACGAATCTTGCGGTTCTTGCGGGTCACCAGCCGCTGGCGCATGGTAGTCAATTCGATGAAGAGATCGTGATCGGGAAGATAGAAGTCCGGAGTGATCTGTTCGGCAGGGCGACCATCTTCGCGGAACTCGAGGTGAAAGGTTGTGGGCTCGTACACCCAGCGGATGCGGTAGAACGAGAGGATCCGCGCCAGATCCTGTTCTGCTGGATGGGCGAACGCGTGCTCCCGTACCGACTGGAAGAAACCACCCTCTGCCGGCGATGACGGAGCGCCCACGGGTGCGAAATTCCCCGCCGAACCGCGAAACGTCCCCCATAGGACAGCTGCTTCCCCTCTCCCCACTTCCCTACCTCGATTTCTATCGTGCGGCGCATCACCCGCGAGGTCCTGCAAGACCATCGAGCGGGGCTCGGACTACCAGTGTTCGACAATCCGAAAGCGCCTGGAATGACTCGGTTTACGCGGGGGCGTGCCGCGATTTTGGCACATGTTGTTGCACGCCGCAACAAGTGTCATTCGGACACCGGATTCACAGCAAGCGCTCAGGCTTCCGTTCGCCCGCAGCGTACTTCATTCGCTGCGTCCGGACGCGGAAACACTCAGGAATCTCTCAGCGCCGTCGCCTTTTCGATCTCGCGACACTGTGTCTTCTCGGCACGGGAGCGCCCCAGGTAGCTGCTCGTGACAAACGCCGCCAATGCCATATCATTCCGCCTGCCCGATCCGGCAGGAGGCCAGAGTGTGATCGTCAACAACGTGATCTATGTGGACGGCAAGGAAGCGTCCACCCCCAAGACAATCGAAGAAACGTCCGAGCTCATTCTCGCGACGCGCGGGATGGCATGGATGGGCCTCCACGAGCCCACTCCCGAGGAGTTTCAGGCGGTTGCCGATGAGTTCGGCATTCACGAGCTTGCCGTTGACGATGCTGTCCAGGCCCACCAGCGACCGAAAATCGAGCGATACGGCGACGTCGTCTTCATCGTCTTGCGCACGGTCCACTATGTCGATCCGGAAGAAATCATCGACTTCGGCGAGATCCATCTCTTCGTTGGCGCCGACTTCATCATCGTTATCCGGCATGGCGCCGAACCGGACTTGCGTAAGGTCCGGCGCCGCCTCGAAGAAGACTCGGAGTTGCTTGCGCTGGGGCCGGCTGCCGTGCTCTACGGCATCATGGACCAGGTCGTCGACGACTACCGAACTGTGGTCAGCGATCTCGAGCACGACATCGACGAGATCGAGACGGAAGTGTTCGGCGGCCAGCCAGATGTTTCCAGGCGGACCTATTCGCTCGCGCGCGAGGTAATCGATTTCCAGCGGGCGGTTGCGCCTTTGAGCGCAATCCTTGCCACGATCGTCGAGGGACGCGACGGTCTCACGATCGATCCGAAGCTCAGCGCCTATTTTCGAGACGTCCAGGATCATGTCGCGCAAGTCGAGGAGCAGGTGCAGTCCTATCGGGAGATTCTGCAGAACGTTCTGAGCGTCAACATCGCCATCATCGGGCTACAACGCAATGAAGAGGTGCAGCGGCTCTCCGAGATCTCGCTTCGTCAGAACGACGAGGTCAAGAAGATCTCTGCCTGGGCTGCCATCATCTTCGCCCCAACGCTGGTCGGGACGATCTATGGCATGAACTTCGACCACATGCCGGAACTGCACTGGAAGCTGGGCTACCCGTTGTCGCTGTTGATGATGTTGGGGGTCGGCGTCGTTCTGTGGGCGGTCTTCAAGCGCAAGGGCTGGCTCTCGTCTGAATAGCGGCGGTTCTCGGGATGCGAGCGAGGGTTGCGTCGCACGAGACAAGCGTGCTGGATATGCTCGTTTGCCTGGACAGTCGACACAGGTCGCGGGGATATAGGAAGATCACCGTCTAGCACGGGAGCCGCACTGGCTCCATGGCACGTAGCGTGAAACGAGGGCACATCATGGGCAAAGACCGGACGACCAAGTACCTGCTGACCGAGGATCAACTCTCAGAAGCCTGGTACAACGTGCAGGCAGATCTGCCATCGCCGCTGCCGCCGCCGCTGCATCCTGGCACCGGCCAACCGATTGGACCGGAAGACCTGGCTCCGCTCTTTCCGATGGAGCTGATCAAGCAGGAAGTCAGCCAGGAGCGCTACATCGAGATCCCCCAGGCGGTGCAGGATGTCTATCGCCTTTGGCGGCCAACGCCGCTCTACCGCGCGCGCGGTCTCGAGAAGACGCTCGACCTGCCGGCCAATGTCAAGATCTTCTACAAGTACGAAGGTGTGAGCCCTTCAGGCAGCCACAAGCCGAACACCGCTGTGCCGCAGGCCTACTACAACAAGGAGGCCGGAGTCGCGCGCATCGCTACGGAGACCGGCGCCGGCCAATGGGGCAGCTCACTGGCGATGGCGTGCGCGTTCTTCGGGATCGATCTCAAGGTTTACATGGTCAAGATCTCCTATGCGCAGAAGCCCTATCGCAGAGCGATGATGGAGACTTGGGGCGCCGAATGCGTCGCCAGCCCGAGCATGGATACGAACGCCGGGCGCGCCATTCTTGCCACCGATCCCGATTCCACCGGCTCGCTTGGCATCGCCATTTCCGAAGCGGTCGAGGATGCGGCCACCCGCGAGGACACCAAGTACGCACTCGGCTCCGTGCTCAATCACGTGCTGATGCACCAGACCGTCATCGGGCAGGAAGCCATCAAGCAACTCGAGATGGCCGACGCGGAGCCAGATGTCATCATCGGTTGCGCCGGCGGCGGTTCGAACTTCGCCGGACTCATCCTCCCCTTCATGCCAGCCAAACTCGCCGGCGGCAAGGCACGCATCATCGCCGTGGAACCGGCCGCCTGCCCAACATTGACCCGAGGTGTCTTCGCGTACGACTTCGGGGATACCGCGGGCATGACGCCGCTCCTCAAGATGCACACCCTCGGGCACACGTTCATGCCGGCGGGAATCCATGCCGGTGGTCTGCGCTATCACGGAATGGCTCCGCTGATCAGCCATCTCTACGATTTGGGATACCTGGAAGCGCAGGCGGTCAAGCAGGTCGCGGCGTTCGAGGCGGCAGTCACCTTCGCGCGGTCGGAAGGCATCATCCCGGCGCCGGAACCGACCCACGCCATCCGCGTGGCAATCGACGAGGCGCTGCTCGCCAAGGAAGCCGGCGAGGCACGCACGATCCTCTTCAACCTGAGTGGTCACGGCGCGGTCGATATGGCCGCGTACGACACATTCCTCTCCGGGTCGTTGCAGGATTATGAGCACCCGGCAGCGGCCATCGAAGAAGCCATGACCCATATCCCGCAGGTCGGCTAGTCTCACGAGCCAATCGCGCCAGCCCACTCACACGAAAGGGCTGGCGCGTCTCACACATGAAACTCGTGGGCATCACTGCCGGCAGCGTCCCGGCATGCCTCGCAGCAAGCGCCAGCCAGAGCGCGCTGTTTACTCGGCGTCACCCTTGCCGAAGATCTCCCGCAGCTGGACCCGGGTGATGTACTTGATCCGGTCGCCGTTCTCTTTCCACATGTGATAGGCCGACGGCAACACCGAAATGAACAGGATCAACGCGATCACCGGCAGGAGATAGTGGTCCACACTCGGGATCGCGCTGCCGAGGAAGTACCCCAGGATCGGCAATCCAGCGCCCCACAGCACTGCGCCGATGACGTTGTACGACGCGAAATGCCGATACGGCATCTGCGAGATCCCGGCAACAACGGGCACGAAGGTACGCGCAAACGGAATGAACCGCGCGAGGATGATCGCTCGCCCTCCGTGCTTCTCGAAGAATTCTTCCGCCAGCAGGAGATTCTTCGGTTTGAAGAGACGTGACTCCGGTTTGTTGAAATACCCGCGGCCATATCGTTTGCCGAGCGAGTAGCCGACCTGGTCGCCGAGCACCGCCGCTACAACACACACAGGCACCAGGATCCAGATGTTCAGAATGTCCTGCGACGCGAGGAAACCGGCGGTGAAGAGGAGACTGTCACCCGGAAGAAAAAACCCGATGAGGAGCCCGGTTTCGGCAAAGATGATGAGGAAGATGCCGACATAGCCGACTGTTTCGATGAGGTGACTGATATCGACCGGGAGCATCCGAAGTCCAGGGCAAGGCAGCGCGTCACGCTCAGCGGAAACAAGCTCCGAGAGCCCACGGAGTATAGAGCACGTGTCCCGCCCCGCCTATTCTGGTCCGCACGCGTACGAACGCGCCGGACCGAACAGCTCGAGCCAGAGCAGCCGCGAGGCCCAGCCCCGATGCCCTGCCCAACCGCGCGACATCTCCTCGAGTTCCGTCATGGTCATCTCCGGCTGCTCGTACGCCTTCCGGGCGGCGCGCAACAGCGCGACATCGCCCATCGGAAAGGCATCGCCAGCGCCGATGCCCCAGAGCATCGCTGATTCTGCTGTCCAGCGCCCAACCAGCGGAAGCTCCAGCAACATCTCTCTGAGCGCCTCGGCCGACGGGTGATCCCGCTCGCGAAAACGTCCATCGAGCGCGGTCTGCCCTGCCTCGATCAGGGCCTCAGCACGCTTCCAGGTGAGCCCGGTGCGTCGTAGCCGGGCAACATCGGCATTCGCAAGGTCTTCCGGTCGTGGAAGCGGCCAGAAGATACGCCCTGCGACTTCGATTCCCGGGTGGAACTGCGACGCAATCCGGGCGGACACGACGGCTGCGGCCATGACCGTGATGCTCTGCCCAACGATCGAGTCGACAAGTCCTGCAAAGAGGCTGCCAGAGGTGTGCGGCCGCAGCCCGGGATTCGCGAGAGCAATCCGGGCAATCACCGGGTCCACGGGCCGAGGCATGCAGTGGTCGATGCACAGCTTGCTGGAGGCCCAAATCCGGTCGAGTTCCGGATCGGCGTCGCCGCCAATCGAAAGCGATGCGCCGGACGAGCGAACCCGGCGATGCACGACACGATCGCCCTCCCAGCCAACCCAGATCAGCTCCCCGCCAATCCAGTCCTCGTTGGGCCAGCGGCCCCGCGCCCAATCCACCGGTCCACAGGTTGCCGCGAGAGAGAACGGCGCTGGAACGGGCACCTCGCGCATCAAGTCCGTTCCGGTCATGACGCGCTCAGACCAGTCGATCGCCCACTCGACAACACATTTTGGCGGTTCTGCATCGATCCTTCCGGAAAACTGGCACGATTCTGTAACGATTACCGCCCTGGCAGCCCGGCTTCCAGCACTACAATTGCCGGTACACCAAGGGAACCGGTGGCATGGGCCGCCGGGACGATACAACCGATGGAGGGAATGATGCACGGACGAATGTCACGCGCAACGTCGCTGGTCATGGCTTTCCTGTTGACCATGACCTTTTTCGCATCTGGGATGGCTCCTGCCCATGCGCAGGATTCAGGCTCCCTCACACTGTGGCATGGCTGGACCGGTTCAGAGGCCGACGCTCTGAACAAGGAGATCATCCCTGCCTGGCAAGCCGCGAATCCAGGCATCACGATCAACGTGCTGGCGGTCCCTTTCGATCAGCTCAAGAACAAGTATCAGACCGAAGTCGCCACCGGCGGCGGTCCGGACCTGCTGATCGGTCCGGCTGACTGGACTGGCGAGCTTGCGAGCGCCGATCTCATCAAACCGCTGAACGGTCTGGTCCCCGAAGAGACGCTCAGCCAGTACGTCCCCTCGGCGGTCCAGGCTCTGACATTCGACGGGCAACTCTACGGACTGCCGGAGAGCATCGAGACGGTCGCGCTCTTCTACAACACCGACCTGGTTCCCACCGCGCCCGCAAACTCGACCGAGCTGGCGCAGATGTCTGGCGAGATCGCCGGTGCAAATGCAGGCACCTTTGGCTTCGCGCTCTATTCGAACTTCTACCATCCCGCCGGGTATCTCTTCGGATGGGGCGGGCAAATCTTCACGGAGGAGATGACGTCGGCATTCAATTCGCCAGAGACCGTCTCCTTCCTGAGCTGGCTGAAAGACCTCACCTCTCAGCCGGGCGTCACGTACCAGAACGATGACGGCGCCATCAGCTCGCTGTTCAAAGAGGGCAAGGCCGCTATGGTCATCAATGGCCCGTGGGCGGTTGCCGACTACCAGGCTGCGCTCGGCGAGGACAAGGTGGGCGTGGCCCCGTTGCCGGTCATCTCCGAAAACGGAGACGCCCCAGCCCTTCCCTTCCTGGGTGTGAAGCAAATCATGGTCAATTCGAACCTGAACGACGACCAGGCTGCGTTGGCCGCCAAGTTCGCCGAGTTCTTCACCGGCGCCGAGGTCGGTCAAATCCTGGCCGATAGCGCGGGTCATCTGCCGGCCAACACTGGTGTCGACGTGTCGGCCAATCCAATTGCGAGCGCATTCGTGGCGCAGGCCGCTAACTCCACGCCAATGCCGACGGTTCCCGAGATGGGACAGGTTTGGACCCCGGCGCAAGACATGATCGGCAAGGTGCTCGACGGCAGCGCCACGCCAGAGCAAGCGGCTGCGGACGCGGCCAAGCAAATCGACGACGCCATCAGCCTGATGGACGCGTAGCAAGCCATTTGGCCGGCCCCGATTCTCGGGGCCGGCCACATTTCAATCAAGGACCCGCACGTATCACCACGAAAGGTGACGAGGCATGGTCGCTCCATCGAAGCAGAAGAGCACCGGTCCCATCGAAGGGCTGGGAAAAGCAAGCGGCGCCAGTTGGTGGCAGCGTTACAAGCTCCCGTACCTCTACATCCTGCCTGCGTTCATCGTGCTGGCGATTGTCACCTTCTATCCCATCGGGTATCAGATCTATCTCTCGTTCACGAACTTTGCTATCAAGAACCTGCGCACCGGAAATGCGAGCTGGGTCGGCCTGCGCAACTACGAACGCATCATCAAGAACCAGGTTCCGCTGCCAAACTTTGACTTCTGGAACATCCTTGCATTCAACATCGTATGGACGATCAGCAACGTCTTCTTCCACGTTGTCATCGGTGTGGCGGTTGCCCTGCTGCTGAACCGGAAGCGCATCCTGGGGCGGCGGGTATGGCGCGCTATCTTCGTGATTCCATGGGCTATGCCCCCGCTCGTCGTGGCGACTGTTTGGAAAAACATGTTCGACACCCAGTTCGGGGCGATCAACTTGCTGCTGGGTGAGCTTGGGTTGCCAAGCGACACCGCCTGGCTCACGTCCACCACGCCACCGATACCGGGCGTCGATCTGCTGCCGCTTTCGTTCTTCGCGGTCCTGATCGCAAATGTCTGGCTCGGTTGGCCATTCATGATGGTGATCGCGACCGGAGCATTGCAGTCGATCCCCGGCGATCTCTATGAGGCAGCCCGCACGGACGGCGCATCGCGCTGGCGGCAGTTCTGGGATATCACCGCTCCCCTGCTCCGTCCGGCCATGGTGCCGGCCATCATGTACGGCACCATCCTGACGTTCAATCAGTTTAACATCATCTATTTCATTACTAACGGCGGCCCCTACGGCAAGACCGAGATTCTTGTCACGCAAGCGTTCAAGCTGGTCAATCCAAACGGTCTGTATGGGATGGCGGCCGCGTTCAGCATCATGGTCTTCTTCATCTTGCTGGTCATTACCCTGGCGCAAAACCGTGTCGCCCGTGGTTTGGAGGGGTGGTCCGATGCTTGACTCTCAGTTCTCGCAAACCGGGTCGCTCGCCGCGGAGGAATCGATCGTCCGCACCGAAACGCGCGCACGCACCTCACGGCCGAAAGGCCCGCTCTTCGAAGACATCCTGGCGCATATCGCGCTGGTCTTCATTGCCATCACCGTGCTCTTTCCGGTCGTTTGGATCGTTTCGATGTCGCTCGACGGGCGCAACATCAGCCGGCCGACAACGCTCAGCATCATTCCGCCCTCGCCATCGCTCGACGCCTACAAGCGCGTCTTGACCGAGCCGCAGGCCAACAACGTGATGTTCTCCACCATGCTGAAGAACAGTCTCGTGCTCTCGGTTGGCGTCAGTCTCGTGGTGGTCGCGTTCGCGGTTACTGCTGCCTATGCCTTCGCGCGCTTCCACTTTCCCGGGCGCAAGTGGGGCCTCTTTCTCTTCATCGCGGTGCTGATGCTGCCATCGGTCGCCACACTGGCGCCGCTGTTCGTTCTGTTGAGCCAGATCAAGATACCTGGCACGACCGAGAGCGTGCGGACCACGCTGTTTGGCGTCGGCATCGCGTACACCAGCGGCGCGCTCCCGTTTGCAATCTGGAATCTGCGCGGGTACATCGACACGCTGCCGCGAGAACTCGAAGAATCGGCACTGGTCGATGGAGCCAATCCGAACCGCGCATTCTTCGACGTCATCCTGCCGCTGATCGCCCCTGCGATCGCCATCACCGTGCTCTTTGGGTTCATGGCCGCGTGGACGGAGTTCGTGCTGGCATGGACCTTCCTGACCGATCCCAGCCGCTTCACACTGGCGATGGGGCTCAATGGTATGGTTGGGCAGTACTCGTCCAATACTCCCTGGTCCGACTTTGCGGCAATGGCGATCCTGATCACCCTCCCAATCCTGGTGCTTTTCTTCCTGCTGCAGAGGTGGATCGTCTCAGGACTGGCGGTTGGCGCAGTCAAAGGATGATTCGGGTTCGCGATGCCCCTGCGTCGAGTGACCCGGCAAGAACCACGCTGGTTGTCGGCTCCGACCTCACCGACGCGCTGAGTTGCTTCGGGCAACAGGATGACTGCATCGGCTGCTCGACGGCAGTGGCCGCTCCACGCGGGACGATGGACCGGACAATCCAGCAGATTTGCACAGTGCTAGTTCCGCTCTCCACCTGCGCGGAGTGGGTTCGTCCATCGTCGGCACCATCCGGCATGTTGCGGCGCGGCGGTTATTGGACAGACGTCGATGTCGATGCACGCGCGCAACGGCTGAGCACCGTCAAGATGCCCTCGTCGCTGGTTGGGAGCCAGCGACTGCTGGCAATCAACGACCTCCGCAACGAGACTGCCGCTCGCCCTGTGATCGCCATCGGGCTGTGGGCAGCGTTCGCGCATCCGATCGTGCGCGCCGGCGCTCGGTTCGGCGGAACCACCGATGGACTGACGGCGGAGATCGCCCTGGCGGTGCATCCGGACCGCTACGCAATCGTCAGCCGCGACCGCAAAAACGAGCTCACCTTTCTGCTCGCAACACCGGACATCATGGTTGCCGAGCTTGTGACGCTCGCCCTGCCGGCCGAGCGCGGTCGATTTCGTGGTCCCGGTCCCTGGGAGGACCCGCTCGTGCAGGCAGCGACCGATCTGGACCTTGGTGTTCGCACCCCGGATGAGATCGACATCGAAGCGGTCATTTCCCCTACCCTTTCCGCCGAACGGCGAATGCGTGCAGGGTCGCTCATCGTCGAGGCCGTCGAGCAGATTGGCGTGTCGACTGCAATGTGACGTACACTTGTTCTAGATAGACGTTATGACGACTCCAAGCGACACCCTCTCGAAGCGGTTGTCCGCGCTCCCCACCGGACCGGGCATCTATCAGCTCAAAGACAGCGACGGCACGGTGCTCTACGTGGGCAAGGCAATCGTGCTGCGCAATCGCGTGCGTTCCTATTTCCAGTCCATGCGGGGGCGCGACCCCAAGACCCGCGAGCTCATGCGGCATGTGACCGATTTCGAGTTCATCCGGACCGATTCGGCCACCGAGGCGCTCATCCTCGAAAACGAGCTCATCAAGCGGCTCCAACCCAAGTACAACGTCATGCTGAAAGACAGCAAGACGTATCCCTATCTCAAGATCACCAACGAGGAGTGGCCACGGATCATCTCGACCAGGCGGATCGTCAAGGACGGTGGGCGCTACTTCGGCCCGTACACCTCCGCGGGATCCGCCTACAAGGCGCTCAATCTCCTGAATCGGCTCTTTCCGTTCCGCAAGTGCGAGAAGAAGATCACCGGACACGATGAGGTCTGCCTCTACTACCACATCAAACAATGCCTGGCGCCCTGCATCGGCGCCACCACGCACGCGGAATACCTTCAGGCAATCGAGAGCGCCGCGCTTTTTCTGAATGGGAGAGGCGATGAGATCCTCCGGCCACTGGAGGAAGAGATGCAGCAAGCGGCTGACGCCTGGAACTTCGAGCGCGCCGCCGAAGTGCGCGACCGCATCGACGCGGTCAAGCACGTCCTGCAACGGCAAAAGGTTGTTAGCGCGGACAGCACCAATGCGGACGTGATCGCGGTCGCTCAAGGTCCCGGGGGTGATGCGGGTGTGCAGGTGAGTTTCCTCCGCAACGGAAAGCTGCTCGGCTCCGAGTTCTTTCCCATGAGCGCGCGGATCGAGGACGAACCGTCCGAGCTGATCGGTGGATTCGTCGAGCAGTTCTATGCCGAAGCCGCATTGATTCCCGCGCGGCTCATTCTCCAACATCCTCTCCCGTCAGGAGAAGATGAGGTGATTGCCACCTGGTTGCAGGAACGACGCGGCGGCAAGGTGGAGATCGTTGTCCCGCAGCGGGGTCAGAAGCGCGCGCTGGTGGAGATGGTCGCCAAGTCGGCAACCGATAACCTCGAGCAGAATCGGGTCAAGTTCCTCTCGGATGAAATGCGCATGACCGCAGCGCTCAATGAGCTCTCCGACGCGCTCGATCTTCCGCGGCTTCCCCGGCGCATCGAGTGTTTCGACATCTCGAATCTCCAGGGCACCAACACCGTTGCCAGCATGGTCGTGTTCGAGGACGGGCGGCCGGCCAAACGCGAGTATCGCCGTTTCAACATCAAGAGCGTCGACGGTCCGAACGATTTCGCCAGCATGCACGAGGTCATCAGGCGCCGCTTCAAGCGTGCGGCCGATCGGGACGAAGAGACGGAGGGCAAATGGACCACCCTGCCCGATTTCGTCATCATCGACGGCGGGAAAGGTCAGCTCAATGCCGCGCTCGCTGCGATGGAGGAAACTGGACTGAACGTTCCGATGGCCGGGCTTGCCAAAGAGAATGAAGAGCTCTATCTGCCTGGCAATCCCATTCCGGTTATCCTCCCACGCGATTCACAGGCGCTCTATCTCGTGCAGCGCGTGCGCGACGAAGCGCATCGCTTCGCGGTGTCGTTCCATCGCCAGAAGCGCTCCAAACAGTCCTTTGTCTCGAGTCTCGACACCATTCCCGGAATCGGACCCAAGAAGAAGAAAGCGCTCATGAAACAGTTTGGCTCGGTTTCCGCAATTCGGGAAGCCAGCGAGGAAGAGTTGCTGGCGGTCGACGGTATCAATCCCAGGCTTGTCGCCACGATCAAGGCGAGTCTCTAGATGCACACCGAATCATCTGTCGCAGGCTCTGAGCCGAACGAACCGCATCGAATCACGCTCCTCGACCAGGCGGCGCCGCGCGCGATCGAATGGACGGCCGAACGCGTTGCCAGCGGCGGTGTGGTGGCGATCCCAACCGATACGGTCTACGGCATTGCGGCATCACTGGCGCACCCTGCCGCGGTCGAACGGCTCTGCCAGATCAAGGGACGACCGACCGGTCAGCCGTTGCCCGTGTTGGTTTCGTCGATCGACGCGCTATCTCATCTGGTGACATTGGACGATGCAGTCATCCCGTTGCTCGATGCGTTCTGGCCCGGCCCGTTGACGGTTGTCCTCCCCACCACAGCGAGTCTCCCGGACCAGGTCATTGGCCCGGGAAATACGGTCGGCGTCCGACTCCCAAATCACTACATTGCCATCGAGGTGATCGAAAAGGCCGGTGGGTCGGTTGCGTGCACGAGCGCCAACCGAAGCGGGGAACCCCCCGCCCGGTCAGCGCGCGAGGTGGCGGAGACGATCGGTACAGATCTGGACATCATTCTGGATAGCGGCACGACTCCGGGCGGGGTAGCATCCACCGTAGTCGCAATCGATGGCGCGACGCTCCGTTTCATTCGTGAAGGCGCGATTCCCATGACGGAGGTTATCCGCATTTGGGACGAGGTCGCGGCAGGAATGTGACGTTCGGCACACTTCCGAAGTACGATGGGAGCGGACAGGAAGGGCTCGACAGCAATGTCTGCAGGGCGTGAAATAACCCCCGGGGTAACCGATGTGACCCCGGTGGACGACGCCAACAAAACAACAACAGGCCTGAGTAGCCGTGCCGACACGCCAGTCGGGGCGTCGATCGAGCGTGCGCGGCAGCCCGTCTACGGCCAGGGTATCGTCGTCAGTCTGATCGCGGCAGCGTTCTTGCTCATCCTTGCCATTCTCGCCGTGCGGGAGCGCGAATCGGTTACCGGCACCCCGGCCACAGAGACGACTGGTCCCCTTTTCTGGGGATTGGCGGTGCTCTTCACCTTGCTCATCGCCGTTGGCGCCCAGTTCTCGGAGATCTCGGCAGCGCGCTCTGCCGCCGCGCTGGGCCACCCGCGCCGCACCCGTGACTACCCCACTGCCTGGATCATTCCCACCTGCGGTATGTTTGCCGCGATCATGCTGGTTGCGACATTGCACAGCACCGCCATGTTCGTGGCGGGACCGGTGATCGCCTTCTTCGCGGTCGGCGGCTCGTTGCTGGCGCGCGACTTGCTCGACGACGCGACCGAGACCACGCTCCGCACCGCGGCAACGGTCCATACCATCGTCATCCATGTGGTGGCGTTTCTCGGCCTGAGCGCGATCTACCTCAACAAGATGTCGCTCTGGTGGTCCGTTCCGCTGGTGGCCATTTTCTCGTTTCTGCTGCTGCTGGAGAACCTCGAGCGCGGCACCGCGCCAATGCCGCAGCGGGCGTTCTATGCTTTCCTCGGCGCCATTGTGATGTCTGTGGCCATGGTCTACGTCAACTGGTGGCTCACCTACGGCTGGACTGGCGGCGGCGTCTTGCTCGTCGCATTCTATGCAGTTGCCGGTATCTTGCTGGTGCAGACCCAGCATGGTATGGTGCGCCGCCGCGACCTGGTCGAGTTCCTCGCCGTGGCCGCAATCGTCCTCGCCGTCCTGATCGTCACCATGTAGCTCACTGCGAGAACTTGCCGTGGCCAATCCAAAAAACGCGAAGTCCACTGAGCTCTACGAGCACTACGAGGAACTCGATCGTCTCGAGGAGTTGCTCGAGGATATGAACGAGCTGGGAGTTTCCTCGATCGAGGAAATCGAAGCGCGCATGCTGCTGCTCAATCAGCAGATCGACGAGCTCGAAGCCGACGTCGAAGCACCCTGAGCGACCCGTTGCCTTCGTCGTCCAGCTCTATTCAGCGATCTCTTCCAGCGCAGACAAGGAGGATCAGCTCGCCCGCAAGGCGCCGCTATCCGCGCGCATGCGTCCGCGCTCGCTGGACGAGCTCGTCGGTCACGGAAGCTGCTCGGACCGGGCGCTGCTCCGCCGCGCGATCGAGGCCGATCAACTCTCCTCCATTGTTCTTTGGGGTCCACCGGGCACCGGAAAACCACCATCGCCCGTATCATCATATTGCACACGCGCATTTCGTTTCGGTAAGCGCGGTCTCCTCGGGTGTTGCCGATTTGCGCGCCGCCATCAAGGACGCCAGCGACCGGCTCGGCATGCATGGCCAGCGAACCGTCCTGTTTATCGACGAGATCCACCGCTTCAACAGGCGCAGCAGACGCGATCCTGCCATATGTCGAGGACGGTACGGTCATTTCTCATTGGCGCGACGACGGAGAACCCATCGTTCGAGGTCAATTCGCCTTGCTTTCCCGCTCGCGGGTTGTTTGTGCTCCAGCCGCTCACCGATGCCGATATCGAGCGGATCATCCGGCTTGCATTGGCAGACACCGAGCGGGGTTTGGGACGAAGAGACATTCGGATCGACGACGAAGCCATCGACCTGCTGGTCAACCTGGCGAACGGTGACGCGCGTTTCGCGCTGAACACGCTCGAGTTCGCTGCCGCCGGACTGGACGACAAGCGGATCGATGTTGCACTCGTCAGGAAGCCGCCCAGCGCCGCGCCGCCACCTATGACAAGTCTGGTGAAGATCACTACGACACGATCTCGGCACTGCACAAGACTTTGCGCGGTTCGGATCCTGACGCGTCGCTCTATTGGCTTGCTCGCATGCTCGAACGGGGAGACGATCCGCTCTACGTCGCGCGCCGGCTCGTGCGTTTCGCCAGCGAGGACGTCGGACTGGCCGACCGCAGGCGTTGCAACTGGCAATGGCGGCGCAACAGGCCATCCACTTCCTGGGAATGCCCGAAGGAGCGTTGGCGCTGGCCGAACTCGTGGTCTATCTTGCGCTGGCGCCAAAGTAACGCCGTCTATCGGGCGTACGGCGCGGTGCGCGAGGATGTCGAGTCGACGCGCAATGACCCGTCCCGATCCATTTGCGCAACGCCCCACTGGGCTCATGAAGGATCTTGGGTACGGCAAGGGGTATCGCTACGCGCACGACTTTGATGGGGATCATTGGCACAACAGAATTTGCCCGAGAATCTCGCCGGGCAGCGATATTACCGGCCAACATTCGCGGGTTCGAGCGTGATCGACGAACAGGCTGCGGCGCGTTGCGTGAAATCTACGAAACAGCGAATGAAACACCAGAGGGAGCAGAATGAGCGCGGGACGAATCGGTGGGCGAAGCCCGGAGGAGCTTCGCAGCGTCGACATCATTGCCGGTCGCCCGAATGCCGGGGTTCGGCGCTAATCAAGATGGGCAATACGCATGTGCTCTGCACGGCGACCGTCGAAAGAAAAGGTTCCCGGCTGGATGAAGGGTCAGGGCAGCGGCTGAGTCACTGCCGAATACGCGATGCTGCCGCGCGCTTCTGGGTTACGGACCCAGCGAGAAGCCGTTCAGGGTAAATGGGGTGGCCGCACCGTCGAGATTCAGCGACTCATTGGCCGTTCGCTCCGATCGGTGGTCAATCTGAAGGCGCTGGGCGAACGGCAGATCATCATCGACTGCGATGTCATTCAGGCGGATGGCGGTACGCGCTGCGCCTCGATCACCGGTGGATATGTGGCGCTCGCGCAGTCGTAGGCACTGCGCGATGACGGGCGCATGTCGCGCGATCCCCTCAAGGCGGCCGTTGCCGCAGTGAGCGTCGGAGTCGTTCGCGGGACGCCGCTCCTCGATATCGACTATGCGGAGGACTCAGCCGCCGATGTCGATTTCAATGTGGTGATGACCGATCAACAGGCGTTCGTCGAGATTCAGGGCACCGCTGAAAAGTCGCCGTTCTCGCATGGAACACTCACCGAGCTGCTCGTCCTCGCCAGCACTGGCCTCGATCAACTCTTCGAATGTCAGAAAGAGCGATTGCCAGATTCTGATCAGTCGATCGCCCCGGTTCGGCTGATTTCCACCAGGCGTCACGGCGCTCTGGTTGCTGCCGGCGAGATCGCGGAAAAACGCAGGGTTTCGCGCAGCCGATCGTCGGCGGGTGCGAACACCGCGAATCTCACGTTCCTGCAAGGCAGCAGCGATCGTGTCGATCGCCTCGTGTGACCTGCGCCAGCGCATCCGAGTCGCTGGGAAACAGCGCGAGGAAATTGAGCTTGCGCAGCATCCCGACCGAGCCGCATTCGTTCGAGTCGCACCCGATGCGCGATCGCGTCGAGCTGAGCCGCATTGCTTACCGCCGCAGCGCCGCGTGCACGCCGGCAGTCGCGAGGTCGCCAGATCGATCAGTGTCTTCGCAATCAACGGTGGTAATCGCATACCCAGGGCATCTGTTCCCAAACCTGCCCAATCGGCAAACGACCGCGCCAGCACGATCAGAATCGAACTCCTCCACCAGCGGGATCGGCATCGATCTGCGTTGCATCTCGGCCGACCGTTCATCCAGGATCAAGAGACTGCACCGTCGTCCGAGCTGAGCGGCCGTTGTGACTAATCGCGTTTCCGGTCGGATCGTTCGGTGTCATCACCAATGCGACCGATCCACGCGGCGTGGCTTCGATCTGGGCTGTGTCGATGCGGAAACGACGATCGCGTTCGATCGAGAGCGAGGCTGGGCTGCCAAGCGAATGACCACCCGGCGAGTAGGTCACCCAGGGCACGTCACGCTGGCGCTCCAGCAGCGGTTGAATCGGTGCTCGTCGTGCGGAAGCGCGATCCGCTCCGACGAGACGTCATGGAGCATGGCGAGCCGCTCGCGCAGCACTTGGGAATGGAGCGGTCGGCCGGAAGATCACGCTCGGGCAGCCGCACGTAGCAGCCAGGATTTCCTTCGTGGGGAGATACGGCGATACCGAGCCAAATCCAGCACCAGCATGATCGTCTCAGACCCGCGCCAACATCAGTGGCGACGTGGAGATCGGCAGTTCGGGATCGAGCGGCACTTCATGAATGGATACGCCGCCGGTGACACCGGCAGCAACGTGACCGGAACTCCTCCCGGAGTCTGGCCATAGAGCGAGCCGATATGTGCATGCCCATGGAGCACCAGATCGACGCGGTGCTTCTCCGACCACATTGCCAAGCGCCGAATTGCCAAGCAGCCAGTACTTGAGCGGTGGTTTTCGCCAACCAGCGTGGCCGTTGTTGGCGCGAAATGCAGCAGCGCGATCCGCCGTCGAGTCTGCAGCGTGCTGAGCGCGCCATCCAGGCGATTCGCCTGCCTCTGCGGGCACGCCCGGCCAGCGCGCCTGCCAGGCGCGGTGGAGACGGGATCCGGCTGGTTCTTCCGGCCAGAATCCGCCACCCGAACCGGACGCTCCGGCGATACCGATGCCGAGATACCCACGTGTCGCCATCGGCATCCGGACACCAAACTTACTCCAGAATCTGGAGGAAACGCCGGCGCATCGTGCGGCGGTCGTGGTTGCCCATGACGCCGACGATGGGAATGTCGATGCGTCGAAAGAGTTCGGCCGCCAGTTCGACCTCTGGATCGACCGCCATTCGTAATATCGCCAGGCACCACCAGAAAATCGGCGTGTCGTTCGATGCCGATCAACTGCCGCACAAAGTCCGACGGCACTGTGGTGCGAAGAATGTGAAGGTCGCCAATGGCTGCAAAGCGGACGAAATCAGGCATGATACCGGTTTGTCAAACGGGTCGAATCAGGGCCGAACTGATGGTCAGGCCCAATTGGTATGGTACCGCACGCCTCTGATCCGGCTTTGAACGAGGCAAGGACCGCGCAGTCGGTATACTCCGCGAGTGCAGCGCCCGGTGCGGTCGCCCCGGGTTCGAAGACTGTTTGGGAGTCGTCGTGTCCAAGGTGCAGGGAACGGGATATGGGCGGATGCTGCGCTGTCTGGCGGCGCTGGTGATCTCGACGGTTCTCTTGGCGCCGGGAGCGCGCGCGGACCGAGAATGCCGCGCCAGCTGGCCTTCAGGCCATCGCTCCGCCCGAAGGGGTGACGGCGCAAGCCGTCTTCGTCGAAGACGCCACAGCCGGTGCTCCCCTTGTTTCTCTCAATGCTGATGAGCGCCGCTCCCCGGCTGGCCCTGGCAAAGCTGATGACCGCGCTCGTCATCGCCAACAACACAACCGACTGGCAAGCGCTGGTAGGCGGCCCGACGCGAGCGACATCGGCCGCCGAGGACGGCGAGTCCTTCATCAGAGGTTGTTGGAAGGTGACGTGTTGTCCGTCGAGCAACTCATACGGCATCATGCTGCCGTCCGGGAACGATGCGGCGCATGCCATGGCGCGAGTCATCGGATCGAACCTGCTGGCAGCGGAAGGCGCGACAGGATCCGGTCGAGCAGTTCGTGCAGGAAATGAACGCCACCGCCGAATATCTGGGTTTGCAGAACACCCATTTCACCAACGCCGCCGGATTGTATGCGGCGAGGATCACCACCACGGCGCGCGACCTGGCGATCATCGCCAGCCACGCATTCGCCGTTCCCCAGATCGCGCAAGCGTCCAGCGTGCCAACCTATACCCTGACGACCCAGAGGCGCGAATCCCCGCGAAATGACGCTCACCAACACAAACAAGATCTTTCCGGGCAAGACGGGGTGATCGGCGGCAAGACAGGCACCCTGATGGAATCTGGCGCTTGTCTGGTCGTGCTGCTCGACGAGGGCAACGGCAACATGGTGATTGGCGTGGTGCTCGGCAGCGATATCGAGTTCGATGAAGACCAGGTTCAAATTGCCGAAACCGACATGCGGTTCGACGATATGAGCACGGTCATTGGCGCCATGAATGAGAGCTATCGCTGGGTCCAGCCTGGCGATGCAGCGTTCCCCGGGACTCACAAGAATTGGCGGTTTGGAACGTCCGGCTGAGGAGACGACCACGCCATCGTTCACCTTCCGCCAGTGCGGTTCACTTCGCTATCTCCTCCAGCTCGGGCCGCCAGCCGAACCTGATGCGCCGGTCAGCACAGTGCTGTTCTTCAGTGGCATTACAGTCGTTGCGACGCGGCCGGTGCTGCAAGCCGGCACTGCCCTGGCCATGGAACGGCTCCAGCGCATCATTGCCGCCCACGGCATCGCATCGCCCGCCCGCGCCTCGGAACAGCTCATCCTCGACAGAGTCGAAATCAACGGCAAGGTCGTGCGGAAGGCACAGGCGCCAAGGCCGATCCCGCCGTCGACCGGATCTTGAAGTCAATGGCCGACTCCTGGTGCAACAGCAGAAACGCTATCTCATGCTGAACAAGCCTCGGGCTATATCACGACCGCCAGTGACGAGCGCGGACGCCGCACCGTCATGGACACAGTCGAACGAGAGAGCGGGTCTATCCCATAGGTCGTCTCGACCGGGAGACGGAAGAGGTTGCTGCTCTTGACGAACGACAGCGATCTCGCCAACCGTGTCATGCATCCGCGTATGAGATCGACAAGGAGTACCAGATTCTCACGCACCTTCGGCCCGCGAATGCCACAATGGCGGCGATCCGCAAGGGTGCCAGGGTGGATGGCACGCTGGTCGTTCCGCGTGAGTTCCGCATTCTGCCTGAGACCGCCGAAGGGATCGAGCTCAAATGGTCATCCATGAAGGACTCAACCGGGTTGTGCGCAAGATGATGGATAAGCACGAGATCGAAGTCGCCCGGCTACGCCGTACGCGCATCGATTCCGATCGTTGGGCGCACTGCGGGTCGGCCAGTCACGCGAGTTGCGTCCCGGCGAGGTCGGCGGTCTCTACGAAGCTGTCGGCCTCGACCATTCGAAGGTGAATCCGAATGAGCGCTGGCCCATTTGCGCGTGATTGCCATCGATGGACCGTCGGCCTCCGGCAAGGCGACCGTTGCCCGCGCAGTGGCGGAGCGGCTCGGCATCACCATGTTCGATACCGGCGCGCTCTATCGCGCCGTCACGCTCGCGTCGATTCGCCAGGGCATTGCGCCGTCCGATGGGTCCGCGCTGGCTACATTGACCAAGTCGATTTCGATCGCAATTTCGATTCTGGAGCGGTGCTGCTCGATGGCGAAGACGTGTCCAGCGCGATTCGGACACCAGGAGTCGATCGCTGGGTCTCGAAGTCTCGGCCCATCCGCGGTGCGCACGCGCTCTTGCCCGTGCAGCATCGCCAGTGGGCGCCCGGTTGTCATGGTGGGGCGTGATATCGCGACCGTGGTCATTCCGGACGCCGGGCTCAAGGTGTTCCTCGACGCTGGCATCGAAGAGCGCGCGCGCCGTCGTTTCATCTTCAACGTTCTGGAGCCAGTGTCTCGATCGACGATGTCCGTAGCGAGCTCGAACAGCGCGATGCGTTCATCACATTGCGACCTCTCCGCTGAAGCTGCACAAGGACGCGCTCGTGGTTCACACAGACGATCTTTCCGTCGACCAGGTTGCCGACCGCATTGTCGATGCCTACCAAGCGCTCAGCGACCAGTCTGGCGCAAGCGCCGTTCACGGTCGAGACTCGACCCGGAAATTATTTCGCGCAGAGCGCGCGTCGCCAGGCGCGCGGCAAGCTCGCGCCTACTGGGCCATCTGGCCCTGGCTTCACCGTGTGGCCGATATCACCCAGGAAGGCGTCGACAATATCCCCCGTTCGGCCCGCTGCTCTATGTGTCGAACCATTTGCACAATCTCGATCCCAGCATCGAGTTCTATCTTCCTGGCCGCTGAACTTCATGGGAAAACAGGAACTCTTCGACACACCGGTCTTGGCCAGATCTCCGAAGCATCGGGAGGGTTCCCGAAGTCGATCGCGGGAAGTTCGACCGGGAAGCCTGCGCCAGGCAGAGGAGCGTCTCGAGAAGGGTCTGGCTGTCGGAATCTATGCCGAAGGCACCCGCAGCGTCACTGGCGCGCTCCAGCGAAGCCAGGCCAGGTTGGATTGCTGGCGCTCAAGACGGGCGCCCGGTGCTCCGGTGGCAATCTCGAGGTCGGAGAACACCTGCCATTCAGCGGGTCGAAGGGGACACCGCGCGGCTACGCCAGGGCGGATCGCCCAGGTGGTAGCACATCGTCTGCAGAGCCGTTCTACCTGCCGCGCACGGTCGATGGGAAAAAGATATCGGCCGCCGAGGCGGCCGATATCATCATGCTCGAAATCGCGCGGCTACTCCCGGAGAGCTACCGCGGCGTCTACGCGGAAAAGCTGGCGGAGCAGAAACACCGGCTGATCATCCCCTACTCCTCATCGTCATCGTCGACCAATTCGAAATCCGCCGGATCGAAGTCGTCACCGTCGAGATCTTCGTCGCCGATCACTCCGGCTCGTAGTCGGCATCGTCGAGATCGTAGATCTCTACATCCTTCCCCCTCGAGATCGTCCGGCGCCGAAGCCGACATAACAACTCCTTGGCCGTTCGTCGTGATGGCAGTTCGGGAGCTCCAGACTCCTCGCCCCAGATCAGCGGGAAATCGGCAATGGTGACAACGTCCCCGGCTCGACTCCCTGTTTTCGAGCTCGTTCGAGATACCGCTCCGTTCCAGTACACGCTGGTACCGCTCGACAAGATCCATCTGGTCAAGTTCGTCATCCGTGTGAGCCGTTCGATCGCCACGCCACTCACGGTGTAGGTCGTTTCACCCGTGCGAGTTACCTTGAACGCGCGCTCATCTGCTTCGGACAACGTGTAGCGGCGGCGTTCCTGCGGTTTCTGCTCGTGCACTGCTGCCTCTCGCGCTTCCCGCAACGTTGCTTCGGTTGCTTCGAGAAGCGTCTGAACGCCCTGCCCGGTCGCTGCTGAGATGCGAAACGTGCGCAGCCCCTGGGCATGAATGGCCGTTTCCAGGGCAGGAATGCGTTCCTGTGCCTCGGTCAGGTCGGCTTTGTTCAGGGCCACCAGCATCGGGCGCCTGGCAAGTTCCGGGTCGTATGAGCGCAATTCGTTGTTGATCGTCTCGAAATCGACCATCGGGTCGCGGCCTTCGAGTCCGCCCGAGGCATCGAGCACATGGATCAGCACGGCGGTGCGTGAAATGTGGCGCAGAAAGTCGTGACCCAATCCGGTGCCATCCGCGGCGCCCTCGATCAACCCAGGAATATCCGCCATGACATAGGTGGGGCCGCTGCGGCCGCCGATTTGCACCACCCCGAGATTCGGCTCCAGCGTGGTGAATGGATAGTCTGCGATCTTCGGCGTGGCGCGGGTCGAGGCCGCGAGCAGAGTCGACTTTCCAGCGTTCGGCAGCCCGACAAGCCCGACGTCGGCAATCAGCCGCAATTCCAAACGCAACCTGCGCTCTTCGCCCGGCTCGCCCAATTCCGCGATACGCGGCGTCTGGCGAGTCGACGTCTTGAAATGGACGTTTCCAAGCCCGCCGCGTCCACCTTTGGCGACGCGGAAGGTTTCTCCGTCCTCGGTCAGGTCGGCAATGATCTCCCCGGAATCGTCGTCCCAGACAACGGTGCCGGGCGGCACCTTGATGACAAGCCGCGGCGCCGACTTGCCGGTCTTTTGGCGCCCCAGTCCTTGCCCACCGTTCCTGGCAATGAACTTCTGGTTGTATTGGAACTCGATCAGGCTCGTGACATTCGACGCGACCTTGAGCACCACATCGCCACCGCGGCCTCCGTCGCCACCATCGGGACCGCCCTTGGGCGCGAACTTTTCGCGGCGAAACGACATGGAGCCGTTTCCGCCGTCACCGGCTCTGACATAGATTTGGGCACGATCGATGAGCACTGGGGACGATCTTTCCGTCGAAAAATCAGGTTCGCCCCAAAGCGAGCGAACCTGACAAGCATACGCGACGATTCTCTCTGCCCGGCCACAGCCGCAAGCAGACGGGTGGCGCAAACGAACCGGCTACTCGAGGAAATCCTTCAATGTCTTTGCCCGGCTCGGGTGACGGAGCTTCCGCAGCGCCTTGGCTTCGATCTGGCGAATCCGCTCGCGAGTGACATTGAACTCTCGGCCAACCTCTTCCAACGTGCGCGGCCGCTCATCGATCATGCCGAAACGCATCATGATGACGTCCCGCTCGCGCGATGAGAGCGTGCCGAGCGCATCCTTGACACGCTTCTTCAGGTCCTCGTTGCTGGCGATATCGGCCGGGGCAGGCGCTTTCAAGTCCTCGATGAAATCGCCCAGGTTGCTGTCCTCTTCCTCGCCGATCGGCATTTCCAGCGAGACCGGATCCTGGCTGATTTTGAGAATCTCGCGCACACGGTCCGGCGGCATCTCCAATGCCTCGCCGATCTCCTCCGAAGTTGGCTCGCGTCCAAGCTCCTGTTGCAGTTGGCGGCTCTTGCGAATCACCCGGTTGATCGTTTCCACCATGTGCACCGGAATGCGAATCGTGCGCGCCTGATCCGCAATCGCGCGCGTGATTGCCTGCCGAATCCACCAGGTGGCGTAGGTGCTGAACTTGAATCCCTTGTGGTAGTCGAACTTCTCGACGGCCCGAATCAGCCCCAGGTTCCCTTCCTGGATCAAGTCGAGCATGCTCATCCCACGCTGCGAATAGCGTTTCGCAACGGAAACCACCAAACGGAGATTCGCTTCGGTCAGCGCGATCTTGGCGCGTTCGCCCGATTCGATCGTGCGAGTCCAGACGCCCTCGAGACGACTCGATCGCTCGCGGAAAATCTGATCGACGAGTTCCGAGCTCGGCCATTGATGGCGCGGGCGCACTTCGCTTTGCAGCACCGACGGGAAGAGTTCCCACTCGACGAACCGCTGGCGAATCGAACCTTCCAATTCCTCGGGCGAAAGCTCGTATTGCTCCGTAATGACCTTGACATGTTCGCTCGGCACCTGGCTGAGCGGAAGCACGGCCCGAAGCATGCGATCTTTGCCGATGTCGGGATCATCATCATAGGCAAGGGCATAGAGCCCTTCGATGTGCGGCCACCCTTGCTCGAACGAATGGAAGAGCGCTCGCCCAAGCACATCGGCGGCAGGAGGTTCCCCAAAGTCGTTGGTAAGCTGCGCCCGGCGCTGCGCCAGGTACGCCCCGCGTTCCATCGCCGAGGCCAGCTCGATCTCCCTTGCGGCATCGAGCAGCTTGACCTGGCCGATCTCCCGCAAATACATGCGCACGGAATCGTCCAGATTCGCCGGGCCAACGTCGAAGTTGACCTGTTCGATTTCGATCTCGAACGCCTCGACGATGTCATCATCCAGTTCGGCTGGAGCATCGACATCGGCAAGCGGTTCGATCGACGAGCTGGTGGTTGCTTCAGTATCGACGGCTTCGATGATTGCTTCGAGGAACAACGCGTCATCCGTCCCGTCCTCGAGCTCGAGTAGTACATCCTCGCTCAAATCATGGCCTCCATTACCTTCGATCGCCCCGCCATTCATTGCGGCGCCATCGAACTGGTCATGTCTGGATCGGTTGAAAAGTGGCTGCGATGCCTCAGAGCGAGGCCATTGGTTGGACTCATCTCCTTCGTACTGGTCGTCTTGCGGCGTGCGATTCGACATCGATTGCTCCGGACGCTTGGAAGGTCGCTCGGTGAAACTGGGCGCTCAGGCGCGGTTCGGTCGCTTCTTCCTCCAGCGTCGGTCAGAGGGGATGCCCAACGCTACTACCAAACGTCAGTCCGTGCAAATCTGTGACATCGGTCAGATCAGGCGCCGACGGCAACCATGTCGAGCGCGAGCAGATCGGCATAGGTCTCCCGCCGTCGTATCAGCGTCGCCTTTCCCTCAGAGACGAGCACGACCGCAGGCTTGAGCGCGAGATTGTAATTGCTCGCCATAGGAATGCAATAGGCGCCTGCCGCCGGAATGGCCAGCAAATCGCCCGCTTCCAGGCGAGGAAGCGCGATGTCGCGAACCAGCACGTCGCCCGATTCGCAGTATTTCCCAGCGATCGTGACTGTTTCCGTCCCCTCGCCGTTTCGGTTGGCCAGTTCGGCCGTGTATTCCGCATCGTAGAGAGAGGGGCGAATATTGTCCGCCATTCCGCCGTCCACCGAGACATAGGTGCGGACGCCGTCGATACACCGTCGCGACCCGACTGTGTAGAGCGCCACTCCCGCTGGACCGACTATCCAACGGCCCGGCTCGAACACGAGCGATGGCTGCGGCAGTTTCGCATGCGCGCAACTGCGCTCGAGCGCGTCGGCAGTCGCACCCATCCATTCGGCAATGTCCATCTCCGGCATTCCCTCCAGGTATGAAATGCCCATTCCCCCGCCGGGTGAGACAACTTCCACCTCGATTCCGTGTCTGGCCCGCATCTCTGCTGCGAAGGCGATGATCTTCTCGATTGCCAGCTCCGCAACGTGTTCGTCGAAGAGCTGAGATCCAAGGTGGCAATGGAATCCCTTGAGCGTGATTCCCGGAATCTCGATCGCGCGTACGACCGCTTCTGCTGCGTCACCGTTCCAGAGGGGGAAGCCGAACTTCGAATCGAGCACTCCGGTGGCGATCTTGTCGTGGGTATGCACGTCGATGCCGGGGTTGACCCTGAGCATCACCGGAACGGGTGTGTCACGCCCCTGTGTCAACTCGGCAAGCAGATCGAGTTCATGCAAGTTGTCGACGGCGATCAGCTCGATCCCG
Source organism: Thermomicrobiales bacterium (assembly GCA_041390825.1). Taxonomy (NCBI): domain Bacteria; kingdom Pseudomonadati; phylum Thermomicrobiota; class Thermomicrobia; order Thermomicrobiales; species Thermomicrobiales bacterium. Next base: position 2,829 of record JAWKPF010000021.1, on the reverse strand, counting down.
GCGTCGATTGCCTCCGCCAGTTCCTGGCGGCTCTTGTTGTTGCCGTGAAATGTGATGACGCTCGGATCGACCCCACTCCGAAGCGCAACGAACAGTTCTCCCCCGGAGACGACATCGATGCCCAACCCTTCTTCCGCCAGGATGGTCAGGATCGCAGGCAGCTCCAGCGCTTTCGAAGCGAACACCGCCCGGCTCCCCGGGCCACCCGACAGCGCGGCGGCCACGGCTGTCCGCGCCCGATGCCGGAGTGTCGCCTCATCGAAGACGTAGAGGGGAGTTCCATACGTTTCGGCGAGCGCAACGGTCGAGACGCCGCCGATCATAAGTTCGCCGTCGGCTGTACGGTGGGTTCCTTCTGGCCAGAGCATTGTTCGTCCTTGGTCGCGTTAATGGGTCATCCGCCGCGCGTGAGTGTAGGGATGCCGCTCGATGCGCACAAGCCACCCGGGTGCGCGAGCGCGCATTTGTATACTTTCCGGCTGATCGGCTCACATGAGACGACCGATATTCGTCTGTCCAGGTAAGCGCAATGCCCCCTAATCCGACCATTCTTTCTGTCCAGCAGCTTGGAAAGCGATTCGGAAGCGAGCAAATCTTCTCCGGTATTTCGTTTCAGGTTGCCGAGCGCGAACACGTCGCTCTGGTCGGCGTCAACGGCGCTGGCAAATCGACCGTGCTGCGCATCATCGCCGGCATCGAAGAGCAGAGCGAGGGCGTCGTCGTCAAGTCCGACGGCGTGCGAGTCACCTATCTGCCGCAGGAAGCGCGATTCGATTCCGACCGCACCGTGCTCGAGGAAGCGCAGGAAGCCTTCGCTCCCGTCATGGCCGCGGCCGATAGGATGCGCGAGCTCGAGCACCTCATGGGCGTCGTCGACGGCGATTCGTTCGATGCGCTCATCGATGAGTATGCCCAGCTTCAGCAACGTTTCGAGACCCATGGTGGTTTCGAGATGGAGCATCGCACCGAGGAAGTTCTCTCCGGACTCGGGTTCGAGGAGGAGCAGTTCGACCAGCCAGTCAAACAGCTCAGCGGCGGACAGAAAACCCGTGTCGCGCTGGCCAAGGCGCTTCTGGCGGACCCGGATCTGCTGTTGCTCGATGAGCCGACCAACCATCTCGATCTTGCGATGCTCGACTGGCTCGAAGACTTCCTGCGAAGTTGGGGCGGCGCCTGCCTGATTGTTTCGCACGACCGCTATTTTCTCGACCGGGTCACCACCCGCACGCTCGATCTCTCCTTCGGCCGTGTCGAGGACTATCCCGCTCCGTACGCCGGCTACCTGAAACTCCGCGAGGAGCGGAGAGCTCGGCACTGGAAGGAGTACGAGGAGCAGCAAGAGTTCATCGAGAAGACCGAGGAGTTTATCCGCCGATTTCGGGCCGGACAGCGCTCCCGGGAAGCCCGCGGCCGGCAGACGCGACTCGACCGGCTCGAACGCATCGAGCGTCCACGCGAGCATCAGGAACTCAACATCAACATTTCCCCGGTGACCAGAAGCGGCGAAACCGTCCTGCGGACGTCGAAGCTCACGGTTGGCTATGCCAACAAGCTGCGCGGGAATCTCGACGAGCAGGACGTCCTGGTGCGCACACCCGAACTGCTGATCGAGCGGGGAGACCGCGTCGGCCTCATCGGTCCGAACGGTGGAGGCAAGACCACCCTTCTCCGCACCCTCATGGGCGATATTCCCGTGCTCAAGGGGCACTTCGAGTTCGGCACCAACGTCCAGGTTGGCTACTACGCGCAATCGCATGAGCAGTTGCCGCTCTCCGGTACACCCTTGTCGGTCGTTCTCGATGCGCAACCGATGGGCGAGGAATCCGCCCGCACCTTTCTGGGCCGGTTTCTCTTTTCCGACGACGATGTATTCAAGCCAATTGGAGCGCTTTCTGGCGGCGAGCGTTCCCGCTTGGCGCTTGGACTCTTGCTCCTGAAGCGAGCGAACTTCCTCGTGCTCGACGAGCCGACCAATCACCTCGATGTCTCGGCGCGCGAATCGCTGGAAGAGATGCTGTCCGGTTTCCCCGGAACGCTCCTCTTTGTTTCGCATGACCGCTATTTCATCGACAAACTGGCCACCAAGCTCTGGGTGGTGGAGGACGAAACCGTCGTCCAGTCGCTCGGCAACTATTCCGACTATCAACGCAAGAAAGCTGCAAACGCCGCTGCGCCTCCACCCAGGCCAGAACCGGTCAAACTGGCGCCGAAGCCGGTTCCAACCCGCTCCCGAGACAATCGTTCCGAGAGCGCAGTGCGCAAAGCCGTCGCGCATGCGGAGCGGGAGATTTCCCGGCTCGAAAGCAAGCTCAACGAAATCAGCGATGCGCTCACCATTGCCGAGGTCGATCAGGATTTCGAGAAGATGGCCGACCTGAGCGAGCGCTTCGACACGACGCAGGAGCAGCTGGAGTTGGCCTACGAGGCATGGGAAGCCGCCAGCGCTGAACTGCAGGAGATGATGGAAGAGGCGGCTGTTTCGTGACACGGCCGTATCTGATCGGCGTCACCGGCAACATTGCGTGCGGCAAGAGCGCAGTCATGTCCATGCTGCGCGATCACGGTGCAACGATCATCGATGGCGATCTCGTTTATCGCGATCTGACCGGTCCTGGCTCTCCGCTGGTCCAGCAGCTCGCCGATGTCTTCGGCAACGAGATCGCCAATGACGACGGCTCGTTGAACCGGAAAGCGCTGGGCGACATCGTCTTCTCTGACTCCGAGGCCCTGCACCGTCTCGATCACCTCACACACCCGGCCGTTGTCGATGAGGTCCTGCGGCGCATCGATCTGGCCCCCACCCCAGTCGTCGCCACCGAGGGCGTCAAG
>JAWKPF010000020.1 GCA_041390825.1 Thermomicrobiales bacterium | reverse complement strand
CGGCAGTCATTCCCCAATCGGTGCTGACCGACGTCTCGCCACTGGTGACGATTCCCGGGTACTTTGGTGACGGGGAGCTTGGCATTTTGCGTGAATCCGCCAAGTGGTACGGCTACTGGACCGAGGAAGATGCGGCGTTGGCGGAGCAGATCGGCGTCGCCTATTTCCCGGGAAACGACGGCCCCATGGCGCTCGGGGATGCGAGCGACGCCTGGTACCTGAACCGCAATTCGAAGAACCCCGATCTCGCCTGGGCGTTCATCGCGGCATTCAATTCCGCTGAGAGCCAGGCCGCCCATGCGGTTGTCGATCTCCGCCTTCCGGCGCGTGACGATGCGCGGGCCGATGTTGCCTGGCTGGCGACGCCGTTGGCCGCGAAGATGCTGGATGTGGCGGAGTCGTTGCCGGTCCCGCCTCCGGAACCGCAGTTCCGCAAGCTGATCGGGGTCGTGCAAACAGCCACCGGCCTGGTTGCGACCGGCGAAACGACACCCGATGAGGCAATCAGCCGGTTCGCCGACGAGCTGACCCGGGCCATGGGCAAGCCCAACGTCATCTCGGAGCCGTGTCCATGAGCGCCACTGCGATCAACTGGCCGGCCGATGCGGAAACGCCGCCACCGATCAAGAAGCGCAAAGGGGAGCAACGGCCCTACGTCGTTGCCATTACCCCGGCAGCGATTCTGCTCTCGGCGTTCTTCATCTTTCCGGCGCTCTGGGTCATCTACACCAGCACGACCAGTCTCTCACTGACCAAGTTCTCAGCAGGAGCGCAGTTCGTCGGGTTGGACAACTACCGGCGGCTTTGGGACAACCCCGACTTCTGGAAGTTCGTCAAGAACACGGTCATCTTCACCATCGGCGCTGCCATGATCGGCCAGACGATCGGCGGTCTGCTGATCGCGCTGCTGATCCATCATGCGCAGATTCACAAGCACAAGCTGGCGCCGGTGGCGTTCACCGCGGTCTTGCTCGGCTGGATCTGCCCGCCAACCCTGGCGGGTTTCATCTGGGGCGGCATTTTCGACTATCGCAACGGCATGCTGAACACGGTGCTGACGACGCTTCATCTGCCGCGTATCGACATGTTGGGCGACTACTCGATGCTGGCTGTCATCCTGGTCGAGTCGTGGCGCGGGCTTGCGTTCGCGCTCATCATCTTCCTGGGCGGTCTGCAATCGATTCCAGACCAGGTCTACGAAGCGGCCAGCATCGACGGCGCGACGCCGTGGATGCGGTTCAAGGACATGACGCTCCCGGCGTTGCGGCACGTCATCTCGCTGGTCTTGCTGGTGACGACGATCACCACCATCGGCAGCTTCCTGATGATCCTGATCTTGACCAATGGCGACCCGGCGTATGCCACGGAAACCATTGCGCTGCACGCCTACCATCAGGCGTTCACGCTCTTCGACATCGGGTACGGTGCGGCGCTCTCGGTGGTCATGCTGGTGTTGAGCCTGTTCTTCGCGCTCTTCTATTTGCGCCTGGCGCGAGCGAGCGAGCAGTAATGGAACAGCAACTCACGCCTCCGCCAATGGTGAAAGAGCGCTATTCCAGCCGGGCCCGCTGGTTGACGAATATCGCGTTGATTCTTGTTTCACTGCTGTTTGCGGTGCCCTTCTTGTGGATCGTGGCAGCCGCGTTCGATGGCGATGCGGGCAAGTACGTTCCCTGGCCGAACGAGCCGACGCTCGACAATTTCCGCTATCTCTTCGACGAACGCGATGTCGGACGCGCGTTGCGCAACAGCCTGTTCGTGTCGGTTTCCGCGATGGTGCTGGCCACGGTATTGGCGTCACTGGCGGGGTTCGCGCTCTCGCGGTTGCGATTCCGACACAAGACCTATGCCGTTTACGCGGTGCTGTTGCTCTATGCCATCCCGATCGCGGCCACCATGGTGGCGATCTACGATCTGGCCGACCGGCTCGACTTCATCGACACCTTCCGCGGGCTGATCCTGGCGCAGACCGCCATGATCCTACCGTTCCTGATCTGGTTGATGAAGGGGTTCTACGATGGCTTGCCGCGTTACCTGGATGAAGCTGCCGCCATGGACGGCCGGTCGACCTGGCGCGCCTGGTGGGACATTCTGGTGCCGTTGAGCAAGACAGGTTTGGCGATTACGGCCGGGTTCGCGTTCACCGCGGCATGGTCCGAGGTGCTGCTGGTCATCATCATGATCACCCAGCAGGACAAAGCGACATTGCCGCTGCAGTTCTTCTTCGCCGCTGATGGAGGCCGCAATGCCGAAGTCACCGCGGCGCTTGGCGTGCTCTATCTCACGCCGGTGCTGATTCTTTTCCTGATCCTGCGCCGCTGGATGGTGCGCAGCCTGATTACGTCCACTCGAGGGCTTTGATGGCGCGCTTCCCCTCGATGCATTGGTTCCGCGATTCTCTAGTAGCATTCTTGGTGCGTTGATTCTTGGGAGGTCGGCTCGTGGACTATCGCTCATTCGATGCGATCGTGCGTTCGTTTGGCACGCGGCGATCTCGCCGCTCAGCCGTCAAGGGCGGAGTCGCCACTGTTGCTGGACTCGCGCTTGGCACGGGTGCTGCGCAGGCTCAAGGTACGCCGGAGGCCGGCGAAGGCGCCGCCGACAGCGCCACGCTGTTCGTGCAGACGGCGGCCGGGGGCACATTCCTTCCCAACGCCTCGTCATCTCCTGAAGCCGGCAAGCACGGGACGCATCTCCTCACACTGAGCGGCCATTCCGGACAGACGATCCACTTTTCCGACCGGCCTCAGCGAAGCTTTGGCCAGGTCGAGACGGAGACATTTCTCGAGAGTATGGGCTTCACACCGGCCAACTCGCCCAATGCGGCCCTGGTGGTGAGCACACCAGCCGGGGAAGAGGACATTCTCATACTGGAGTTACTCAACCCGACGTATGAACGCGATGGGAATCTGCTTATCTACGAAGCCAACATCCTGGGTGAGTATTCGGGCGAAGGCTTGGCGCCGGCGGCTGACCGCCAACAGGACCAGAAGCTGGCTTCCGAATTTGCGCATGCGTCGCTCTTCATCGACGACTGTCCGGGTGATGTGACTCTGATGTGCCTGGATGCTGACATGCACTATTGGGGGGAGTTGGCCGGCGCTCGAGACTTCTGTTTGATCGATGATCGATGCCAGCCATGTGACGGTGGATTCGAGAAGACCGACCGGGATTGCATGACCCAGTTCCCGGACTGCACGAACAATTGCTATTCAGCAATCCAACCATTCTGATGTTTGCCTCGATGAAGGAAGGTGTTGATGTCTCGCAGCGGTGATGGCGGATACGTGCGGCTTGAGCATCTCTGGAAAACGTACACCGAGGCCGCGGGACCAATCGTCCGCAATCTCAGCCTGGCCATCAGCGATGGGGAGCTGGTGTCCCTCCTTGGACCATCCGGGTGCGGCAAGACAACGACGTTGCGTATGGTGGCGGGGCTCGAGTTTCCCGATGCGGGTGAGATCAATATCGGCGACCAGAATGTGGTGCCGCTTCCGGCCAAGGACCGAGACATCGCGCTCGTCTTCCAGCAGTACGCTCTCTATCCACACATGACCGTGCGAGAGAACCTGGAGTATCCGCTCAAGATCCAGAAGCTGACCAAAGAGGAGATCACCAAGCGGGTCGACAATGCCGCCAAACTGCTCAATCTGAGCGGCAAGATGGACCGCAAGCCGGGGGAGCTCTCTGGCGGCGAGCAGCAGCGGGTGGCGCTCGGCCGGGCGATCGTGCGGCGCCCCAAGGTCTTCCTGATGGACGAGCCGCTCTCCAATCTCGACGCCATCCTGCGCGTGCAAACCCGCGCGCACCTCAAGGCGTTGCAGCGGGAGACTGGTGTGACCACCATCATCGTCACCCATGACCAGAGCGAAGCGATGTCGATGTCCGACCGGATTGCCGTGATGAATCACGGCATCATCCAGCAGGTCGGCGAGCCCGATCATATCTACCAGCACCCGGCCAACACCTTTGTGGCCGGGTTCATTGGCGATCCGCCGATGAATCTCTTCGACGGCGAACGGACCGCGGATGGAATCGTGATCGATGGCGATTGGGTGATCCACGCTCCGGCCGATCTGCCGCAGGGACCGGTCACCGTTGGCGCGCGGCCGGAGAGCATTCGGCTTTCGTTGACAGAGCGCGAAGGCTGGCATCCGATGTCGGTTTATATCTCCGAACCGCAGGGTTCCGAAACTATCGTCAATCTGCATCAGGGCGAAAAGTTCATCCGGGTGGTGACCGAGCCGGAGATCCGGCCCGGTCCGAACGAAACGGTGTGGGTGAATCTGGAGCGCGGCGCGATGCGATTGTTCGACGCGACGACCGGGCAGGCGATTTAGGGATTGGGTCCGGGGCCCGGATCCCGGAGTCGGCCGTCAAGGGTCGAAGGTCCAGGGTTGATGACGAGCTCCGGGGCGGGGGCCGATCAGACTACCTCGATCGTTCCGGTCATGGCGGGGTGCGGCCCACAGACGTATTGGTATGTTCCCGGCTCGGAAAAGAGCCGCGCGTAGGCGGCGCCCGGTCCAATCAAGCCAGAATGCTCGATCGCCCCGTCGATGACGATTGTGTGTCCCTCGACGGAGTTGTTGGTCCAGACGACGAGTGCGCCGGCCGAGATTTCGACCGCTCCCGGTTCGAAGTTGCCGGATCCCATGCCGCCGGTGATGTCGATGACCACGGCTCCGCCAGGCGCGCTGAGCGATTCGTCGCTGGACGCTTGCCCGACCTCGATTGGTCCCATTTCGAATGGTGCGAAACCGCCGGGTGTACCGATGAGTTCCCAGATCCCGTTCGTCGGGAAGGTCAGCACGACGGTGTAGTTCCCGGTGCCGGGGACTTTCGTCGCGGTTTCTTCGATCGATTCGCCGTTTTCACTGTTGGTGGCAGAAACCGTTAGTGGGTCGATGTCGACCGGCGAGATACCGTGTTGCTTGATCACCAGGGAGAGTTCGACTGGCTTCCCAGCCTCGATGACTCCCGGCCGGTCGACGATTTCCACGCTGGCCCAACCACCGGCGCGCGAATGGTGAAGCGGAATCAATGCGAGTCCGGCGAGTGGTGCAAGGGCAACGAAGCGTCTTCTGTTCAAGGCAAGCCTCCTTCGGTGTGGGCAGATGTTCACCGCTCATACACCGGTGGAGGCGTTCAGGTTCCACGAGAACGGGATGTCCTGGGCGTATAGCTCAGGCAAGCACATCTGGTCCGTTGTCCGGTGATGCCTGACCGCGCATGGCAAGCGGGTGTCACGAGACTGGCTCGAGTGATTCCGCGATGGCGAGCGCCTCGTCGATGGAAAGCGCAGATTCGAGACGGAACCCGATACCGCCTTGCTGCCAAAGGAGGACGTTGGCGGTGGAACGGGATTCGATGGACTCCTCTCCGAAGATGGTCAGATTCGATGCGCCTTCGATCCACCAGGCGGGCTCTCCGTTCACCGTCGTCTCGGTGATGGACCCGGTGGAGGTCCCGACGGTCTTGATCATCATGTAGATGTCGTCCGGGTGGTTCGAGTGCATCAACAAGGCACCGGGACCGGTTTCGGCGGCCTGCGGAAGCGCGTCGTCCGGTGGCCAGGCCATCGGCCCGAGCACATCGCCGTTTTCGAGCACGTGCAGATAGAGCGCGTCGGGTTGGTGAGCGCGGCTGGCTGCATCGGTGCGAATGGAAGCCAGCGCACAAAATCCTGCATCGAGGTCGGTGTGCCCAGATTCGGCGTTTCTACCGGCGCGGCCGGTGGTTCGCCGAACTCGATGCACACACCGTCGATTCCCAGAAAGTCAGCCACCGAGGTGCGAACGGTTGCCGATCCTGCCAGGAGCGCGCCCACGATCAGCAGAACGAGCGCCGCCGTCGCAAGCCAATGCCGTCGATGACGCGCTCGAGGGAGTGGGGTGGGCGCGGCTTGGATGGCGAGAATCGACTCAGCCAAGTCGGGTGTGGGCGACCAGTCGAGCCGGGCGCCAAGGGCGTTGAGTTCCAGTTCGAGGTCGTCCCTCGAGATGTCGGACCACCGGCTAGACATCGATGATCCCTCCTGTCCTGAAACGAGCGCCTCACGGAGGCGAATGTCGCGCGGCTGAGGCGAGACTTCACGGTCCCACGCGGACATCCGAGCAGACTGGCGATCTCGGATTCAGACAATTCGAGAAAGTACCGGTACGTGATGATCTGCTGATCGGGCAGACTGAGCGTGCGTACCGCCGCCAGGAGTTCTCGATGTCGTTCATTGCGCTCCGCAGGCTCGTCTGGCGATGGTCCAAGGGAGACGATGCGCTCGTCAGAGGACCGGTCGCGTGGCAGGCGCGCGATCGCACACGGTTCTTCGCTTCGTTGGCGACGATGCGCAGCAGCCACGGGCGAAACCAGGGCGTCGGTTCGAAATGAGCCGGAGTGCCTGGACCGCTTTGATGAATGCGGTTTGCGTGGCGTCCTGCGCTTCGTCACGATCGCCAGTGATGACCAAGGCAACGCGGAAGGCCACGTCCTGATACCGCCGCACGAGTTGCTCGAGGGCGTGCTGGTCTCCCGTCCTGGCTCGTTGAATAAGGTCGTCGTCGATCGGTGTCTTGCCTCAGTGCGAACCGCGTTTCCTCCTTGTACACCGAAGGAGTGCGATTGGTTCCCGATCGCGCTCGCGGACCATCGATTGTCACGATAGCGCGGTAGGTCCGGGAGATCCCAGGGGATGTTCGTGATCGAAGGTTCTCATGATTCATCGTTTCCCCTGGCGAGCAAGGCAGTACGCCAATTGGGCACGGTTGCCCGTAAGTACACAAAGGGGCGGATGATGCTGTTCACCATGCATCACCTCGCCCCTTCGGCATGCACACCCTACCACAAGAGCTATTTCCTCGGCGAGCTCGTCACCGGCAGGTGGCTGGCTCGCCGTGGAACAGTGCTAGTTGGCGGGCAGGATATTTTGGTTGACCCGGAAGAGATTGCCGGGATCGTACTTGGCCTTGATCCTGGTGAGACGCTCGTAGTGGGACCGTAGCTGGCGCGGACCCGATCGGCGCCCTCATCGGGGCGTCCATCATCATGTTGACATAGGCTCCGCCAGCCGGTACGGATGCAACGCTTCCCAATACGAGCGCGCCCAGGCAGTCATTGCCGGGATATCAGCCAGGTCGGAGCTGATGCCCGCCATCACCTGACCCAATTGGCCGTGCGGTAGTTCCAGGCGGTCGCATCGGGCGCAATGCGTCCGGCGACACCATTGATGGGATAGAGGTGCATTCCTGACTTGGCGGTTGGCAAACGTGAGCCGAAATCGGCATGCAGGGCGATCGCTTCGTCCAGCTCATCGACGAAATCCGCCTTCCAATACCAGTAGTCGCCAGGCGGGTAAAGACCGTCGAACAGCGATTGCATGGTGGGATGCGGCATCGGCCCGACCCAGTCCAGGAGCGGCGTCCCGAACATGGATCGTACTGGCGCGAAGACCTCTTCCGCCGAATCGAGCGAGCCGAGATAGCACCAGACGATGGCACAGATACTGCGACCCCAAAGCTCCTGTGGGAACGGTTCGGACGACGGGACGATGTGGAACGCGAAGAAGCCATTCAGGTCATCGGGCGCCTGAACGATGAAATCGCGATACCAGGTGAGGATTTCGGTCGTCTGCTCGACGGGCCAGAACATGGGACCCGCGTAGACCGTGTCGACCGGGTGCAGGCGGAAGAAGGAAGGAGGTCACGACACCGAAGTTGCCGCCGCCTCCCCGCAACGCCCAGAAAAGATCCGGGTAGGACTCGGGACTGGCGGTCACAAACGAGCCGTCCGCCAGCACGACATCGGCCTCGAGCAGATTGTCGATCGACAATCCACAAGACCGGGTCAGATAGCCGAGCCCGCCGCCGAGGGTGAGACCGCCGACCCCCGTGGTCGAGATGATGCCGCTGGGAGTGGCCATGCCAAAGCCGTGGGTGGCGTGGTCGACATCTCCCATCTGCAGCCACCTTCGACCCGCACCGTGCGGGCAACTGGATCGACCCGGACGCCGTTCATGGGCGCGAGATCGATCACGATGCCACCTTCGCAGGTGCCCAGGCCAGGACCATTGTGCCCTCCGCCCCGGATCGCCAGCAGCATGCCGGTCTCGCGCGCGAGATCGACCGTGGCGATCACGTCCGCGGCATCGGCACTGCACGATCAATGCGGGGCGTTTGTCGATCATGGCGTTGTAAATGGAACGCGCTTCGTCATAGCGGTCGTCTTGCGGGGTGAAGACCTCACCCCGGATCGTGCTGGTGAGGCGCTGGATCGCTTCGCTGGACAGGTTCGGAGAACGGGTCAAGGTTGCAGTTGTCATGGTGCTCCTCCTGAATTCTCGTACGACGCGATTGGGTCGATTCAGTGCATGTTTATCCAGTGATTCATAGGGTCTGCTACCCGGTGATCGGCATTGCGTTTGTCGTTCTGGTGGCCGGAACCCCGCCGAGTCTTGTTCCATTTCGATCAAGAGTGCTCCGATCCGATGGCGCAGCGTTGTGTCGATCGATGATGTTGCCTGGTGTTCATGCATCATGCGGCAGCAGGCCGCCCGGGCGAGATCGGCGTTCTGTCGTTGCTGCGCGGCGACGAAATCACTGTAGAGCGCGCAGTTTCCATGGAAGACCTGTTGCATCGTGCTGCTCCTCTCTGTGAGTGATCTCGCACCGGAGCGCATGTCCCGTGCGGATCGGATGCATTCGGTGGATCAGCGGCATCCTGATCCCAGAACCATCATCAGCGAGAAACGGGCCTCGGACATCACCCGTCACTAGGTATTTCCGCGACCATCGATTAGGTATCCGGGCCAGTATTCTCGAGGGACGCCGCATACCCGGCGGCTTCACGGCGACTGCTGACGCCGAGTTTGGCAAGCACGTGCTTGACGTGGGTTGACGCCGTGTGCGGACTGATGAAAAGCGCTTCGGCAATTTCCTTGTCAGTCTTCTGCGCAGCGACGAGGAGCAGCACCTGTTGCTCGCGGGCTGTCAGTCCGGCTGGATGCGTCGATCCTGGCTTCGACGCAGTTAGTCTGTTCGTCAGTTCGGCGATGCGCGCGAGTACGAGAACCGCTCCAAGGCCTTCACAGATTGCCCGGGCCTCGTCCAGGAGTGGCTCAACGGGCATTGCCTGTTTCATCTCCATTCGAAACTTCGCGAGCGCGAGCAACGTCAGGGCGCGTTCGAACGGAGCGTCACAGACAGTGGCCAGCTCGAGCGACACTTCCAGGTGCGATTCGGCGGAATCCGGGTTGCCGGAGGTTGCTTCCAGCTCTCCCATGATCCTGTGCGCGGCAAGCAGAACCAACGGTTGATCCGGGGACGACGCAACGACACTGTCTGCGCGGCGCAGTCTCGAGCCGTGGCCACATCGCCAACTGCCTGATGCCAGATGGCCCATGAGCTGACCGTCGGCGCGTCCCAGCACCGTTGTGCCCCAGGCGAGCCAGCGGTCGTGTGCTTCCAGCCAACCGCGGGCTCCGTCGAGATCGCCTGCGTCGATGCAGAGTTCCGCGGCCAGGCGCTGCAGGAACAATCCTTCGAGAAACAAAGGTATCGCCGGGCTCCGTTCGGTCTCCCTCTGGCAGCAACCTCAAAATCTCATTCCAGGCGGATAGCGGTTCAGCGCGTTGACGGGCGAGGAACGCGTTCGTGGTCGTGACTTCACGGCGCAGATAGACGTTTCCAAGGGTCAGGAAGTCGCGCAGAATCTCATCAGCGTCCGCTATCGTCCGTCAAAAAGCATCCCAGGAAGGCGAGCCGCGGGGACACTCCTGGCCGGAGCGCTCCCCGGCGCGCGCAGAGCGCTGCGGCTGCTTCTTCGGCGCGTTGTCGCCTAAGGGACGGATTTCGAGCGCGACAGGTGAGTTCCACGTCCCGAAGCAGACCGAGCAATGTGAAGGCCACGAGCATGTGATGGCCCACCGAGCCGAAGAGCCGTACGGCTTCATGTCCATGCTGGCTGGCGATGTCGGCCTCGCCGAGTGCTGCATGCGCTGCCGCTTGTCCGTTTAGCAGGAACGCACGCATCGCGTCGGTGAAACTGGGAATCGATGGAAGGCCCGAGAGCATCGCCAGGAACTGACGCTGCCGTTCGATCGCCACCTGGGCTTGTCCGGTCGATGTAGTACCACAAGTCAGCTCCGCTGAAGTCAGTGGAACCCAGCCGCATGCAAGGTTCGCTCTACGGAGACAACTGCCGCGCGATCGAAGGCTGGCATTTCGGAAATTGTGTTCGTCAACCACATCGTGACCATTTTGGTCACCTGATTCGCATCGATCGAAAGGTCAAGCGGTGTTTGCAATCCGGTGGAAAGGTGTCGATTCCAGCGCGAAAGTGATCTGAGTAGCAAAGCAAGACACCGTGAAGATGGGAAATCAGCGCGGAGGCAATATGATCGCCGGAGCGGGCCGCACGCTCGTCAGTCTCATTCGAAGTTCCGCGGCTTCGGCTGGATAGGAGAAGCGAAGTAGATACGAGATTCGCAGGATGAGTCGGTTGTATGTGGAGCTCTGGCCCTCCATTGCCTTGATGATGTTGGCTGCGGAACGAAGGAGTTCCGCGGCGGTCAACCATGCGTATGCGCACTGCGCCTGATCGGCTGCGCGTTGCAGCCACTCGACCGCCCGAATGTCGCCCGCGAGCTGAAAGTGCAGCGCGACGGCGTCGGATTCGGGTTCGGTTCCGATGCCATCACCTCGGCGATGCGCTCGTGCCATAGGCGTCGGCGGGGAGGCAGAATCCCCTCGTAGATCGCCTCCCGGGTAAGCGCATGCGAAGCGGACATGGGTCCCGTTGGGCATGGCCTCGATGAGATGGGCCGCGGCAGCCCGCTCGACGATCGCGAGCAATGCCTCGTCTTCGAGATCGGCGAGCGCTGCCACGCGCCAGCGGCACCTCCTGGCCGATCACGGCGGCGATCTCCAGCGGACCCCGCGTGGCTTCTCCCATTCGGGTGACTCGGCTGTCGATTACGTGCTGAATCAACGAGGGAACGACAACGCGGGCAAGCTCCCCGAGCTGTGAGATGTCGCTGCCGACTCGAAGCAGCCCCGCTTCTTCCAGGGATCGAAGCAGCTCCACGGCAAAGAATGGATTGCCATCGGTGTGCCGTTCGAGATATGCGCTCAACCGAACAGCATCGGCCGACGAGAGGCGATACTCGTGCCTGATCAGGAGGAGCAGGGCGCTGCCGTCGAGCCGCTTGAGTTCGAGGCCGAAGCGAGTCTCCCTCTCGTACAAGCGCGGGCAACATCTGCGCGAAGGTATGGCGCCGAGGTAGTTCGTCGTGCCGGTAGAGTGGCAATGACGAGCATCGGCATATCGGCGAGCGCAGGGGCCAATGAGCGAAGAAGCTCGACGCTGGCCGGGTCGGCCCAGTGAAGATCCTCGAGCAGCAGAAAGAGTGGCAGGCTGGCGGCAAGGTCTTCGAAGAAACTCCGAACCTCCGCGAACAATGCCGCCTGATCGGAACCGGACCCAACTCCCCGTTTCGAAACGCAGCTGGAGGATCCGGCCAGCTCGTATCGCTGCGATGTCTGCGAAGACCTCGAGCCACGGTCCATATGGCGGGGCACTGGATACATCGAAGCAGTGACCGGTTTCGAACTGGATGCCAGTCGCCTCAGCTTCGATCGCCAGATCGCGGGCCAGCGATGTCTTCCCGATTCCTGCTTCTCCGCTCAGGAGGATGAGCCACCCGGTTCCATTCGATGCGGCCTGCAATGCATCAGAAAGGAGACCCCGTTCATTCGTTCGTCCGACGAGCCGATGCGCGCCAGGTATGTCTTGCCGGATTGGTGGAGAAATGGCTCGTTCGCTGGGGCCAGTCATGGAATGGCTCCTCGCGGATTCGCATTGGTACGCGGCGAAACGTTTGTGTGTGCGACTCAATTATGAATTTTGACTGGCTTCTGTCCAGACAGGGATTTCTGGTCGCCTAACGTGATCTGTTTCAGCGGCGCATTCCAGTTCGTTGCTGGCACCCGGATTCTTGCGCCTGAGCCACGATGCAGCTGCGTCTTGTCGATCGGTCCGGAACCGATTCTTTCAGGTCGATGGTGGGTACAATGAGCAAAATCTCGTGGAAAGATGGAGCGAGTCGAGGCAAAGGTGGGCACAAACGAATCGGTCGAGGAACTGCTCGATTTGGCGCGAGCGAATGCGCAAGCGCTGATCATTGCCACTACCAGCTATCTGGCGCAGGCAGGCATTCCGCTGGATGGATGGTCGGCGTATTTGGGGCATGTCTATGCGAACTCCTGGGACGATTCGATGGCGCACGATCCCGCGGTGTTCCTCGATGCCGTGCTGACCAACTACAAATCGATCGGCGCGCAGGTTCATTCCACCAAACTGGAGGCGGGCCGCGCCGAAGCCGTAATTTCGGGTTCCCGAACGAGGCGCTGTGCGCCGAGCTCGATACCGATTGCTCGCTGGCCGAGACGTACCACGATGTGGCCGCGCCGGTCGCCGAGCGGCTGGGATTGACGTGGTGGTGGGGATCGAGCGGGGAGCTGACCACGCTGGTCGTCACCGCGGGAGTAACCCGGAGATGGCCTCGATCATCGGCGTCGCGCATGTCACCTCTCCCTGGACTATTCGTTCTCGTTGAAGGACAAGCGGCAGGTCGTACGGTCGATCACGGCGAAGGTGCGCAATCAGTTCAATGCCGGCATCGCCGAGGTGGACGACCTGGACGACATGCGGGTTGCCACGCTGGGCATTGTTTGCATCAGCAATCAGGCATCGCATGCCGACGAAATGCTTGCGACGATCATTCAGTTCATCGAACGCAATCTCGAACTCGGCGTCGTTGGCGAAATCGAGACAGAGCTCATTCATGTCTAGGTGAACTGCCTCGGCGGTTCTTGGTTGCTGGAGCTTGAGAGATGTCGACAACACCCAAACAGCCACGCGTGGTGGTGGTTGGGGCGGATTCGGCGGATTGCGCGTTGTGCAGGCGCTGAAGAATGCTCCAGTCAGATCATCGTTGTGGATCGCCGCAATCATCCACGTTCCAACCCTTGCTCTATCAGGTCGCAACCGCGGCGCTCTCCCCGGCGGATATTGCCAAGCCGATTCGCTCGATCCTGCATCGGCAGGACAACATCCGCGCCATCCTGATGGCGGAAGCAATCTCCGTCGATCCCAAGGAGCAGATCCTGCATACCGATGCAGGGCCGATTCCGTATGACTATCTCGTGCTGGCTACCGGAGCGCGGCATTCCTATTTCGGGCATGACGATTGGGAGCCATACGCGCCCGGATTGAAGAGTCTGGAAGACGCGCTGGAGATTCGCCGCCGTATCCTGATAGCGTTCGAAGAGGCCGAGCGAACCGAAGACGACACCGAGCGTGACCGGTTGCTGACGTTTGTCGTGATCGGGGGCGGTCCAACCGGTGTCGAGCTGGCGGGCGCATTGGGCGAGATTTCCCGCCACACACTGGCCCGCGAGTTCAACCGGATCGATCCGACCTGGGCGCGCATCTTTCTCTTCGAGGCTGCGCCGCGTATCCTGCCGGCGTTTCCCGAGTCGTTGGCCCGCAAGGCGACCGGGTATCTCAACCAGGTGGGCGTGCAGGTCCGCACCGATACCTCTGTGACCGAAGTTGATGCCGACGGGGTCATGGCCGGGGGACGGCGGTTTCGTGCCGCCACGGTGATTTGGGCCGCGGGCGTGGCGGCTTCGGCCATTGGCCAGTCGCTGGGCGTGGAGCTGGACCGCGCGGGGCGAGTCCTGGTGCAACCCGATCTGTCCGTCAAGGACTATCCCAATATCTTCGTCGTGGGGGACCTTGCCGCGTTGCAGGGGCCAGATGGCCGGCCCTATCCCGGAGTGGCGCAGGTTGCCATGCAAGGAGGCAGCCAGACCGGCGCGAACATTCGCCGGCTGATTGCGGGCAGGCCGACGGAGCCATTTGTCTACAAGGACAAGGGCAACCTCGCGACGATTGGGCGCAACCGGGCGATCGCCGATATCAGGGGGTTCCGCCTTGCCGGGTTCGGCGCGTGGCTGGTCTGGCTCTGGATTCATATCTTTTTCCTGATCGGCTTCCAGAACCGATTGCGAGTGGCGATGCAGTGGGCGTGGTCGTATCTGCGGTTCGACCGCGGCGCCAGGCTCATTACCTCGACTGGATATGACCGGACCAAGGAGATCTTGTAGCTGGGGACGACGCGGCGGCGGGGTTTTTGCTACCCTTTGGCAGAGCTTGAGGGTGCGATCCGCGTCTTCGCGCGGGAAAGGAACGACGAGGGGATGTTGGCGCGATTGCTAGTGGCGGTCGGAGTGACGGCTTGGGCCGTAGGGTTCACGTTCTATGGCATCGCCACGTCTACGTATGAGTTCTACGACCGCGCGGGCGATCTCGGCATCTATCTGATGGTCGGTGGCATCATCGCTTCGGTGGTCGGACTCTTCTGGTACCGCGCCCAGGAACGCGGACTGCGATAGCACTCCGCACAGAGAATTGAACTCTGAATCCCGGGGGCGAACCGCCTCCGGGTTTTTTCGTGTTGCCACCGGACGATCGGACCCTCTCCGTCCAACCACTCCTGTCGGCTACACCCGCGGCCAGGGAGTTCGTTGCAGCAAGACGGACTCATCTGGATACCAGCGGCCGCGCACGTTCCCGACCAGGTAGAGCGATCCGGTGACGAGCACCGGCTGATTACTGTGTCTGGCGCGTTCGATCGCACGTTCGACTGCCGCTGCTGGCTCAGGCTCGATCGAAACCGGACCAGCGGGCATCATCTCCCGAGCAAGCGCTTCCAGGCGCGCGGCGGGAAGGGACGCCTTGTTCGGAATGGCCGGCTCGGTCAGGACCAGTTCCGAGGCGAACGATGCGAGCGTCTCCAGCATGGCACGCGCGTCTTTCGATTCCAGGAACCCCGCGACCACGACCGGTCTGGCATGCGGATGCATGGTTCTGAACCACGCCGCAAGCGAAGCGATTTTTTGGGGGTTGTGCGCTCCGTCCAGCACGACCAAAGGATGGTCCTGCATGGTCTCGGTACGTCCCGGCAAGCGCGCATGCGCGAGCCCCTCCACGATATCGGCCTGCGCGATATCGAAACCGAGCAACTCGACCGCGAGTCGAGCGGTTGCCTCGTTAGTGCGGCGGAAGTCGCCTTGCGTCGGGATGACACGATGCAGATCGGCGCCCTGGGTGCGCGCTTCCCCGGCAATCACCTGCAGCGCTGTGCGGTCCGATACGGCGGCCACGACTGGCGTAGCTGGTTCGATGATCCCGGCCTTGTGCCAGGCGATTTCCTCGATGGTGTGGCCGAGGGTGTCGGTGTGATCGAAGCCAATTTCGGTGATGACCGATACCAGTGGATGCACCACATTGCTCAAGTCGAAACGCCCGCCGGCACCGACTTCGATGACTGCAACATCGACTGCTTCCTGTTCGAACCAGCGAAGCACCATGGCCATCCAGAGCTGACCGTAGCTCGGCCGGAAGCCGGCGTCTTCCAACCGATCGAGCGTGCTCTCGACCAGTCCTGCGAATGCGTTGCCGTGGATCAACTCGCGGTCGATCTGGAGTTTTTCAGTGGCGACTTGCAGGTAGGGCGACGTGTGGAGCCCGGTCTTGTATCCGGCGGAGGTCAGGATCGACGCGATGGCAGTTGCGGTCGACCCTTTGCCCGAGGTGCCGGCGACATGCACGATCGGTGTGGCCGAGAGCGGATCGCCAAACACCTCGAGCATCGAGCGCAGCCCGTCGAGCCGATGCTCGGCGCGCTGCCGATAGCTGGTCAGGCGAGGATCGAGCGCGGCTCCCATGCCGAGCGCGTCACTGCGCGCCACTACAGAGCGATAGCGGCGGAGGATGGTCGAATCGGTGGTCATCGGACGCGCTCGACGACGAGATAGATGAGGCCAAGCATCACGATGAGCGAGGTCATGGTGTGGACCAGCCCGTCCACATGTCCGCCGGTGGCAATGCGCAACCCGGGAGGGAGGATGTGCACCCGAACTCCCCAGAAGGGCAGAAACGGTCGAATGCCGGTGGGAGTCGCGGCGTCGAGCACGAGGTGAGAGGCAATCCCAAGTCCGAAGGCGAGCAGGAGCGGGATGACCAGTTCGGAATGCAGCTGGAAGCGTTCGTCGGTGACCTGATTCAGCGCGGTCAGGAGAAGATAGACGAGCGCGGTCGCCACTCCGGCAAAGAGGAGACTATGCGAGACGCCGCGATGGCGCAGCACCCGGCGGAGATCGGAATGGAGATCGGCATAGTCGGGGACAACCGCACCGGCCATGCCCAGAAAAACCGCTCCAGCTGCTGCTGCGGGCGATAGGCCCACCGCCATCGGCAGCGCAATTGCCGCTCCTGTCGAGATGTGTGTGGCACGTTTCATGGCCGAACGTCACGTGCTCGCTGAAGATCTGTCGCAAGTCGCGAGGAGTCGAGTGAAACAACCCCCGCTCCGAAAATGGAGCGGGGGTCGAAGTCGGCGCTGGCAAGGGTCAGCGACATGCGCGGCTAGTCGAGGTCACGACCCAGGTTGCGGTCGAATCGGTCGCTTCGCGGGGTGCGATCGACCATGTCACTGTCTCGTCGATTTCCATAACTGGTGTTCCCGCCTCGGTAGTCCCAGGTGTTGCCATCGCCGCGGCGCTGACCGCCGCTGTTGCGCTGGTAGCCGCCCTGACCGGAATCGCGGCGGTTTCCGTAACCACCGCCACCCTGACGGTTGCCGCCACCGTAGCTGCCGCCGCCTTGCTGGCGGGGCGGCCGGTTCTGGCGGTAGTCGCCACCGCGGTCGCCGCGATACCCTCCGCGATCGCCGCCTCGGTCGCTATCGCGGCCTCGCCCGGCGCCCGGTTGGGCGCGTTCGGCGTTGACATTGCGGCCCTTGATGCCGCTGGAGGTCACTGCGTCGATGACCTGATCGACGTACTGGCTCGGGATATCGACGAAGCTGTAGGTCTCGAGAATGTCGATGGCGCCGATCGAGCGGCCGGGAATGCCGGCCTCATTGGCGATGGCGCCGACGATGTCTTGCGGGCGAACATTGAAGTTGCGACCAATGTTGAGGAAAAGCCGAGTCATGCCCGGTTCCTGTCCACGTTCGTAGCGGCCGCTGTCACGCCCGCCGTCTCGATGGAAGCCGCCATCGCGCTCACGGCCGCCATCGCGGCGATCGCGCTCGAAGCGCTCCTGGCGGCTCACGGCCGCATGGGTAAGCGCGGCAAGATCGTCCTCGATTGCCTCAGAAGCAAGCCCGCGGCCGGTCTGATCGGCGTAGAGTTTGAGGAGCGCGGCGGCGATATCGGTCGCCTCGTGATCCTCGGCCAGGTCGTTGATCGCCTGCATGTAGGTCTGGAACGAGTTTTCGTCCTTCAGCGCTTCGAGCACTTCCAACTTCATTGCGTCCTTGCGGCGCTCGGCCACGTCCGCGAGCGTCGGAAGGCGGCGCGGCTCGATCTTGGCCTTGATGATGCGTTCGATCTGACGCAGCCAGCGGGTTTCCTTTGGGGTAACGAGGGTGATCGCCTCGCCGCGCTTGCCGGCTCGCCCGGTGCGCCCGATACGGTGGACATAGGTCTCAGCGCTTTCGGGAACGTCATAGTTGATGACGTGGGTGACGTCGTCCACGTCGATACCGCGGGCCGCCACATCGGTCGCGACCAGGATATCGGCCTGCCCGGAGCGGAAGCGGCGCATGACGCGGTCGCGCTGGGCCTGGGACAGGTCTCCGTGCAGCGTTTCGGCCGCGAAACCACGGGCCAGCAGCGCCTCGCCCAGCTCGTCCACGCCTAACTTGGTGCGGGCGAAAATCATGGCCAGCGGCGGCGCTTCGGCATCGAGGATGCGGGTGAGCGCGTCGGTCTTGCGACTGCGGGGAATCTCGTAATACGTCTGGCTCGTAGCCGGAACAGTCATCTGCTTGCCCTGAACGGTGAGCCGTTCAGGGTTGTTCATGTGGGTCTTTGCGAGCTCGACGATGCGGGGCGGCATGGTTGCGGAGAAGAGCGCGGTGCGCTTGTCCTCCGGGACCTGTTCGAGGATCCAGTCGATATCCTCGATAAAGCCCATGTCGAGCATTTCGTCGGCTTCGTCGAGCACGAAGAACTCGAGGTCATCGAGCACCAACGTGCCACGGCGCATGTGGTCCATGACGCGGCCGGGGGTGCCGACCACGATCTGCGGACCGCGCTGCAGGCCACGGAACTGCCGCTCGTACGGCTGACCGCCATAGATCGGCAGGGTTTCGATGCCCTTGTGCTTGCCGTATTTGTGCAGCGCTTCGGCCACCTGGATGGCGAGCTCGCGCGTTGGGGTCAGAATGAGCGCCTGCACCGATCGATCACGGCCGTTGACGGTGTCGATGATGGGGAGACCGAAGGCAGCGGTCTTGCCCGAACCAGTCTGCGCCTGCGCGATGATATCGCCGCCCCGGAGCATGGCCGGAATGGTAATGGCCTGGATCGGAGTCGGCTCCTCGTAGCCGACATCCTTGACGCTCTTCAGAATGGCGTCACTCAGACCGAGGTCGGAAAACGTGAGGGTGTCGCTCTCGCGCTTGCGATCGCGAGTGGGCTCAGGCGCCACACGTTCGGCGGCAACTTTGGCCACATCGCCATCGAAGTCATCATCTGGATCCCCATACGACGATGAGTCGATGAACTCCACCGGCTCCTCGACCTCGATCACCTCGATGATCTCGACCGGTTCGACGATTTCGACGATTTCGACCTTGGGCTCAGCCTCAGCAGCAGCCTTCTTCGCGCGCGTGCGTTTTGGTTTTTCGGATTCCGAAGTTTCCGTCGCCTCTAACACAGCCACAGCCTTCTTCGCCGTCCGCGGCTTCTTTGCGGGGGCCTCATCAGCAATCTCGACGGCGGCAATGCCATTGTCCAGCAAGATCTGGGCCGCCTCTTCTTCCGGCGTGGCCGTCTTGCGGGCACGACGTTTCGGTTTCATTTCCTCTTCTGTCACTTTACATAGTCCTCTTGTGCATATGTCTGGATCGCCGTGGCGGTCCAAACACGCTGGAGGACCGATATCGGCGTCTTCACTACGCAACGTGCCGCTGGGGGCGGCATACCCTGACCCGAAGGCTCACAACGTCCGCGAGCCGCGCAAACTCCGCGCAGCCACCAGCCAGCACGCCGGTGGCGAACACCTCGATTTTACCATGAGTTACGTGAACCTCAGCCGTATCCCCCGCGGTGGCTGCGAAACGATGGGCGACGATCTGCGAGTGTGGAGCGCTCATCTTCGATCGCGACGCCGGTGACCCCATCGGGGCGCTTGCGGCCGCATCAACCGTGCAGCGAGAATGTGTCGATCGTTGCGCCGTTCTCGTCGATCACGCGCACGGTCATCTCACTGGGCGATGCGTCCACGGACAGAACGTGATGCACGTCGGCAGCCGCGACCGAGGTTCGATTGGCCTCGAATCCTTGTGTATCGGCGCCTCCGCCACCCGTGACGACATAGGTCACGCCGCCATCTGGCTCGAAGCGCTCGTAGTTGCGCGCATGTCCCGAGAGGACGAGATCGACCCCGTGCTGGACGAAGATGGGATCCAGATCCGCGCGGATCTCCTCGCTGGCCGCCCCTTCGGTGGACGAGTAGGGTGGCCGGTGCACAACCACGACCGTCCAGGGAGCCTCCGCTGAGGCTGCGAGATCGTCCTCGAGCCAGGCGCGTTGAAGGTCGATGGCCGATTGGTCGTCTTGCTCGTAAAGGCGGCTGTTCAGCACCACTACATGCACCGGGCCGTAATCGAAGGATCGATAGAGTGGATCGTCAGGTTCGAACAAGAACGATTCGCGAAAGGCGCTGCCGTTGCTCGATTTGAGATCGATCTCTCCAATCGCCGGAATCACGGCCGCGTTGGGCAGAAGATTTTCATACGGGCCGAAGTAGCGCAGCCCATAGTGGCAGAGCGCGCCTCGTGGGAAGACGACATCGCCGGTGTGCAGCACGAAATCGGGTTGATCCGCGACCATCCGGTCCGCGATCGCGTGTTGCGCGTCGTTGCTGACACCACTGCTGCCGAGTACATCGAACCGGACCGAATCCTCGCGTCCGCTTGGGGTGCGGAAGGTTCCCTCCCAGGTGGAACCGGCCCGCTCCACGGTGTAGGTGTAGTCGGTTCCAGGGGTGAGACCGGTCAAGTCGAACGTCTGGAGCTTGGCGGCATCGACTGTCTGCGTGATCTGCGCTTGCCCGTCAGCCGTCACCTCGATGGTCGCTGGCTGGGCCACGGTCCAGCGCACGCGGATTTGCGCCGATTCTGAACCAACCTGAAGCAGGTATGGCCTGGCGTTGAGGTTGTCTCCCCCTGGAAGGACTGCGTTGACGCAATAGCCCATCTGGTTTGCAGCGAGCGCGGCCGTGACGGCGATGGCGGGTATGAAAATGATCGCGAGAACGAGCAGGAACGAGAGGGGTTTGGTCGGCTTCAGGCGGTTCACGATGGATCGGTCATTCCTGTGCGAAAGGCGTTCGAAAGGGCAGCGCCGATCATCTCATGCCCGACGCCGGGCATTTCCAGCGCAACCGCTGCAATACCCTGCTGCTCACGGATCAATGCGTAGAGGAGATGGAGCGTGTCGATCCGGTCGGCTCCGCGATTGCCGGCTTCGATGGCTGCTGTGGCGAGAACGCGCTCGACACGTGGCGAAGCCACTACAGTTTCGGAGGGAGCTTGGGCTGGGACCGTCCCGCCAATGAAGCCGATGGTGTGGGTCACGTACTCGGCGGTGAATCCGCATTGCGCCAGGACCAGGGTCGCGGCAGACTCCGGATCCGAGATCAAACTGCAGAGCAACAGTTCGCAGGTCATCACCCCTCCCGGGGAGGTGACAGCGGCGGTTTTGGCAGACAGCAAGACCTGTTGGGCATGGGCGGAATAGTCCGTAACGACAATCGGTTCGGTCGCAATCACAAGCTCTGATTCACCTTCTTCCAATTCGAAGTACTCGTTGTCTTCCATTCTCGAGGCCCATGTACGCCGTATCGTCGAACGAGATCAGGCACGATGCTGACCGGAGTCGAGCTTGCCGATCGCCTCCTGCGCAGCATTGTGTCCTGGCGCGCCCATCACGCAGCCGCCGGGCCACGCGCCGGAACCGCAGAGGTAGAGCCCGGCCACCGGGCCTTCGTAGGATGAGCTTCCCGGTACAGGGCGAAGGTCGAACGCCTGCTCCGGCACCAACTCGCCCTGGAAGATGTGGCCACCGGTCAGTCCAAAGCGTGCTTCGATATCGGGCGGAGCCAGGGTCTGTCGCTTGATGACGATGTCCTCGATGTTGGGAGCGTAATCCTTGAACCGGTCGAGCACGTGATCGGCTATCGACTCGCGGCGCGTGTCCCAATCGCCCTCGGCCAGGTGATATGGCATGTATTGCGTGAAGATCGAGAGCGTGTGCTTTCCCTCGGGAGCCACCGAGCGGTCGACTGCCGATTGAGTATGCACGCTGAAGAATGGATAGTCGGAAGGTTGTCCGTGGCGTGCGTCTTCGAACGCCTTTTGGAAATAGTCGATGCTCGGGCCGATGAAGACACCACCGGTGTAGGCCAGCTTCTGATCGTGGCCGGCGGCGGTGTATTCCGGCAGCCGTTCCAGCGCCATGTTGATCTTCATGACTGGCGAGGTGATCTGGATTGCCTGGATGTCAGCCAGGAACTCGGCCGGTAGTGCGGATGCATCCACCAGCCTGGTGTAGGTCCGGACAGGATCGGCATTTGAGAGGACGACCCTGGCGCCGAATTCCCGGCCGTCAGTAGTGACAACGCCGGTCGCTCGTCCATTCGCGATGCAAACCTGAGCCACCTCGGCATCGGTGATGATCTCGGCGCCGAAGCGCTGAGCCGAGTTTGCGATTGCCTGGCTGACGGCGCCCATGGCGCCCTTGACATATGCCCATTGACCGCGCTTGCCGGTGACATTCCCCATGGCGTGGTAGAGCTTGACATAGGCTGTTCCGGCATCGCGGGGGGCGCGAAATGTGCCGATCAAGCCGAACGCACAAGCCATCGCCTGCACCTGCTCGGACTCGAAGAAGTACTCCGCCACCTCGGCCGCGGAACCGAGAATCATCTTCTGAAAGATGCGCGCTTCATCGGCGGTCTTGAAGTTGGAGGCGAACTCGGCGAACGACGGCGGGTTGGAGAGAATGTAGCGGTCCATCACCGTCGCCGCTTTTTCCACGAAGGCGTCGTAGTGGTCGTATGCCTTCGCGTCCCGTTCGGAGAAGCGCGCGATTTCAGCAATGAACTTGTCGTGGTCTTCCCAGGCGGTCAGCGCGCGACCATCGGGAAAGGGCATGAAAAAGCGTGGGTCACGTCCGATGAGCTGAATGCCACCCCACGCGTCGAGGTCGTCGATGATCGACCGCGGCATGAGCGAGAGGACGTACGACCCTTCCGAGAGGAGAAAACCCGGCTCGATTTCCTGTGAGAATGCAGCGCCGCCAACCGTGTGATACCGCTCGAGCACCAGTGTGTGATAGCCGGCCTTCGCGAGATAGGCCGCAGCGACGAGGCCATTGTGACCGCCGCCGATGACGATGGCATCGTAGGTTGGATTGGGCACGGGCGCTGCTCCACCTGCACGCGAAGCCGTCGAAAAGACCGCCTGGACATCGGGGGCAATCTTACTCTGGACCGGCTCCGAGCGGGATGTGCTGAGTTGCACGCGCTCGACGCAGCCCCTATTTCTTGGCCGGCGCCGGCGCAAAGTGCGCATTGGCGATGGCGCGAATCGCTCCCAGATCGAGCTTTCCGCTTGGCAGCACAGGAAGCGACTCGACCTCTATGTAGCTATCGGCCATGGGAATGAAGAGTGGAGGCAGCCCGGCTCCGCGCAGGGCCTGTCCAATCTCGGTGCCCGTGAGCGAAATTGGTGTGTGCACCACCACAATGCGTTCGCCTTTGCGTGGATCAGGCACCGCCGTCACGGCCACCACGGGCGTATCGGCCCGTTCCGCGCCGAGCACCTCCGCGATTGCGCGTTCGACCAGAAGATGGGGCACTGTTTCGCCACCGATCTTGGAGAACTGTGATTGCCGGCCGGTGATGGTCAGGAAACCATCGGCATCCAGCTTGCCGATATCCCGGGTGTTGTACCAACCGTCGACAACCACCTTGGCCGTGAGCTCGGGATCGTCCAGATAGCCGAGCATGACGTTGGGTCCGGTCGACCAGACCAGGCCCTCCTCGTCGATTGGCAATGGCTGGCCGGTGTCACGGTCGCGGATTTCGATGCGCACGCCCTGGATTGGGCGCCCCACGGTGCCTTCTTTCAGCAGATTGGTGGCGTGCCCTGGAGCGCGATCCGGCGGGGTGTTGAACGCGATTGCGGGTGATGTCTCCGTGGCGCCATATCCCTCGAACGGCCGCAGGCCAAAGCGCGCTTCGAAGGCATCGATGACCTCACGTGTCAACGGCTCGGCGCCGGTCGCCACCAGGGAGAGCGAGGAAAACTGCTCGGGCGCGCAACGTGCCATGTAGAGCCGCAGGAAGGTGGGTGTGGTGACCAGAATGGTCCCTTTGCACTCGCTGGTCAGTCGGCCGATATGCTCCGCTTCCAACGGACTGGTGTGATAGGCCGCGGCGGCATCGCTAGTCAGGGGCATCCAGAGCGCAATCGTCAAACCGAAGGCGTGAAAAAAGGGCAGCACCCCGACCAAAATGTCGGACGGTCTGATGTGGATGCCATTCCCTACCGCCAGGCAGTTCGATGCGACGTTGGCGTGGCTCAGCATCACGCCCTTCGGGACGCCCGTGGAACCGGATGTGAAGAGGATGGTGAACAAGTCGTGCGGGTCGATATCGTCGAGCCCGAGCCGCTTGACGAGCAGCCTGGTGGGAAGCGCCAAGCCCTCCGCAGCGGCAACCAGCTTGTCGCGCTTGCCGACGAGGATGGGAACGTCCTCCAGAACGATGTGTTCCGGACGCTGCTCCATTTCCAGCCGCTCGAGCACTTTGCGGCTGGTGATGATGTGCTGCAAGCCCGCGCGCTGGATGCACTGATCCAGAGAATCGCGCGAAAGCATGAAGTTGAGATTGACCGAGACGCGCTTGTCGAGCGCCAGGGTCAGATTCGTCACTGCCGCGGCGACGGTGGATGGCAGCATGATCCCAACCATCCGTTCGTCATCGGCGAGGAAATGCCTCCGCAAGATACGGCGCAGCGCCAACGCCCGCACCAGCGTTTCGCCGCCGGTGAGTTTCGCGCCGGTGGAATCGGCCAGCTTGAGCGTGCCTCGCTGATGGCGACACCGTTCGATCACGGTGGGAAGCAAGAGAAGCGGACTCTCGTCGCTCGTCGCCATGACTGCTCTCCGTCGAGCGAATCGGTCGAACATGCCAGGCGCCGGCGCCCAGGATGCGAACGTTCGGAAAGGAAGGTCGTTGGCCGATAATCTACACGATACGAAATCAACCGGACGGGCCATCTGGCTCGGAACAGGCGTGGTGCGGGGTGAGACCGCATCTCGGGAGCGAACGAAATGGCAACGGCGGACGCGATCATTGTTGGTGCGGGAATCATGGGCTGCGCGATCGCGCAGCAACTCGCCGAGCGCGGCATGAAGGACATTGTCGTCTTCGAACGCGACCAGATTGGCCGTGGCGCTACTGCTGACGCGGCCGGCGGCATCCGGCAGCAGTTTTCCACCGAAACCAATGTCCGCTTGGCCACCCACAGTGTGCGGGTCTGGGAGTCGTTTCAGGAGCGCTTCGGACAGGAGATCTCGCTTCGCCAGCAGGGCTATCTCTTTCTGCTCAAAGACCCCGCGGACGAAAACGTCTTTCGCGAAAATCTCGCGTTGCAACAACGGCTCGGCGTCCCGGCCCGCTGGGTGGACCGGGACGAGATTCACGCGCTCAATCCGTATGTCGTGCTCGACGGGGTATACGGCGGGACGTTCTGTCCCGAGGACGGCTGGTGCGATACGTTCGCGGCTACGATCGGCTACGCCCGAGCCGCCCAACGTCTGGGTGTGAGCTTCCGGGAGGAATCTCCGGTGTTCGACATCATGGTCGAGAACGGCAAGGTGCAGGGTGTCGAAACGCCCGATGGCCGGGTTTCGAGTCCGCTGGTGATCATCTGCGCCGGGCCGCAGACACGTGAGGTTGGACTGCTGGCCGAGGTCGACATACCGGTCGATCCGTATCGTCGCATGAGCTGGATCACCGAACCGTTCGATGCGCTGCCACCCACCCTGCCGATGACGATCGATTTCAGCAGTGGCCTCTATGTGCACCCGGAAAGCCACGGCTTCCTCTTCGGCATGGCGAACCGGGATGAGCCGAGCTCGTTCGACAAGTCCGTCGATGAAGACTGGATGGCAACGACGGTAGAGGCGCTGGTCGAGATGATTCCTGCGTTCGAGGAGGCGAGCATTCTCAACGGTTGGGCAGGGTTCTACGAGGTGACACCCGATCACAATCCGGTGCTTGGCTACATCGACGAAGTCGACGGGCTCGCGGTGGCAGCTGGGTTCAGCGGGCACGGCTTCATGCAAGGTCCCGCGATCGGCGCGTGCATGTCCGAGCTGATTCTGGACGGGCAGGCCAAGACCGTCGACATTTCCGCATTCCGGCCGTCCCGCTTTGCCGAAGGGCAGTTGCAGGAAGAGCACAATGTGATCTAGGTCCAGGGTCCAGGGTCCAGGGTCCGGAGTCCGGAGTCCGGAGTTCTGGGGCCTGAGTCTTGGGACCTGAAGTGCTGGTGTGGGGGTGGTGAGCGGGGTTGTGCGGGCGGCGACGGCGCCGGAGGTCTGGTCGAATGCGGTGCAGGTTGTCGGGCGGGGGATCCGGTGACTGGCGTGATCTCGAATGAAGAAGAGGTCGGACGGTCGCTTCGTTTGGTGATGGCTCGGAGATTGTGTCGGAAGACGACGTGAGTCGTTTTGGCGCTGTTCGGAATCCGAAGAGAATCATTGTGTGTTGCGGTCTCGGGGTCAGTTGACTGCGCGTGCTACCGTTCGGCGCATTCGTTCGGTTCGATCGCACCGCGCTCTCGGCCGAATCCACGCCGTTCCGCCGCAGCGTTTTCCGGAGGGAGAGGGACGCTCGTGAAGATCGTCGATATTCGCGCAACCACGGTTACGGTGCCGCTGGAGGCGCCGTTGCAGCATGCCACTGGCGCCCACTGGGGGCGATTCGTGCGAACGATCGTCGAGGTCGAAACCGACGACGGCCTGATCGGCCTGGGCGAAATGGGTGGGGGCGGGGAGAGCGCTGAAGCAGCGTTCCGCGGACTGCTGTCGTACCTGAAGGGGCACGACCCGTTCCGGTTGGAAGAACTCCGCTTCAAGATCTGCAATCCCACGGCCAGCCTCTACAACAACCGCACCCAACTGCACGCCGCGATCGAGTTCGCTTGTCTCGATCTCATCGGCCAGAAGCTCGGCGTGCCGGTGTATGACCTGCTTGGCGGAAAGGTGCGCGACGAGGTCGAGTTCGCGAGCTATCTCTTTTTTCGCTATCCCAATCCCGATACCGGCGAGGGAGAGGTGCGCACGCCCGAGCAACTGGTGGAGCATGCCCTGGCGCTCAAAACAGCCAATGGTTTCCGCTCACACAAGCTCAAGGGCGGCGTCTACCCGCCCGACTATGAGCTCACCTGCTATCGAGCGCTGGCCGAGGCGCTTCCCGCCGACTCGTATCGCTACGATCCCAACGCGGCGCTCTCGGTGGAGGAGGCGATTCGATTTGGGCATGCCATCGAGGACTTGCGCAACGACTTCCTGGAGGATCCCACCTGGGGCATCAATGGCATGCGCCGTGTCCGCAGCATGGTGCGCATCCCATTGGCGACCAACACCGTGGTGGTCAATTTCGAGCAGCTCGCCGCGAATATTCTCGATCCGGCGATCGACGTCATCTTGCTCGATACGACCTTTTGGGGCGGGATCCGCCCGTGCATCAAGGCGGCGGGGGTTTGCGAAACGTTCCAGTACGGCATTGCCGTTCACTCGTCCGGCGAACTCGGCATTCAGTTGGCGACGATGCTCCACCTCGGTGCTGTGACGCCGAATCTGGCGTTCTCGGCCGATGCCCACTATCACCATCTGACGGATGACGTGATCGAGGGCGGGCTCATGCGCTATGAAAACGGTTGCATTCGCGTGCCGGACGGTCCGGGTCTTGGCGTGAAACTGAACCGGGACAAGCTGCGCCAGTATCAGGAGCTCTACCGGGAACTCGGCGGTTACGCCTATGACCGCGATCCTGGACGTCCCGACTGGTTCTCTATCGTTCCAAACGACCGCTGGGCCGATCCGGCCGCGGCGTTGACGCCCAAGCTCCGGTAAGCGTCCAGCGGACATCCTCAGAAAGACTAAGTGATCAGATCTCTTCCCGGTACGAGTGCTATCGTACCGGGAATTCGACGTCTGAATGTCCCATATCCCGTATCCCTCTGACGAGACCGATGCCGAGTGGTTGGTCCTGGAACCGCTGATTCCCGCGCCAAAACCGGGGGCGTCCCGCCCGTCATGATCGCCGAGAGATCGTCAACGCCATCCGGTACGTGGTGCGTGGCGGCATTGCCTGGCGTTCCTTGCCGCATGAGTACCTACCATGGCAGACGGTCTATCACTACTTCCGACTCTGGCGTATCGACGGTACCTGGGAGCGGGCACATACCCGCCTGCGGGAGCAGGTGCGGGTGCGTGCCGGGCGAGCACCGCCCCGACGGCAGGGATTCTCGACAGCCAGTCAGTGCGCACTACCGAAAAAGGGGGTCCGCGGCTGGGACAGAGCCAAGAAACTGAGTGGGCGCAAGCGTCCTTTGCTGGTGGACACGGGCGGTTTGCTCCTTGCGGCCGTGGTGCATGCGGCCAATCAATCAGATCGAGACGGTGCACGGCAGGTATTGGTCAGCGTCCCGGAGCATTTCCCGTCGCTGCGGCACATCTCGGGTCGATGCGGGCTATACGGGCACGCTGGTGCCCTGGGCCCAGCAGCGTCTGGGGCTCACGCTGACGGTGGTCAAACGACCGCCCCGCTGGTGCGTTCTGCCCGTTGGTCAGGAGCCGCCACCGCTCCCAGCGGGGATGCCGATCCTGCCACGGCGTTGGGTGGTGGAGTGCAACTTCGCCTGGCTGGGATGCTGCCGGCGGCTGAGCAAGGATTACGAGCAATTGCCGGATACGGAGGTCGCGTGGATTCAGGTCGCGATGATCCAGCTCATGACTCGGCGGTTGGCCAAATGAGGGCTTCTCAGACACCCTCTAGGTGATCAGATCTCTTCCCGGTACGAGTGCTATCGTACCTCTTGGCAGACTGCAGATCTTGCCTTCCGCGGCGATGAAGAGCGGTCAGCATTCCTGGATCGGCCACCGCGGCGATCAACAGTTCCTAGCGAAGCGAGGACGCCGAGGGTTTTGCAATTGTGCTCGGGGCCAGCTCATTCCGATAGGTGCGATCGTGGCCATTGGGGTCGGAAGAACTGGAAAAGAAGCGTTGGTGTCGCCGGCGGAGTGACTGCGCGTGATAGATGACGAGGCGGCTTGCGTCTTCGGGATCTCGGCGCTCGATCGCATCGAGGATGTCCTGGTGCTCCTGATTGGAGATGGCCATCTCGTCTTTGGTCAGCAGGGTCGTATTGTTGAGGCTGAGCAGGTACAGGTCGGTCTTTTCTTCATTCTGCAGCACGAACTGCGCCAGTGGAGGGTTGTTCGCTGCGATGCCGATCCATCGGTGGACCTCTCGACCAGAACGAAGTGACGCCCTGATATCGAGATCGTCGACAGCTCGGCGACCCAGATCGATCGCGTTCTGGATCTCTGCAATGTGGGTCGACGTTGCATAGACCGCGGCCCTGCGAACGAGCTGGGGCTCGACCAACTCGTTCGCCACAAACATGTCGATGAACTCCTCGCGGCTCAATTCCTGGATGATCAGCCCTGGGCCGGAATGTTGGCAAAGCAGGCCCTCATATTCCAGCAGCGCGAGCGCTTCGCGCACCGGCGTCCGGCTCATGCCGAGCGCGGCAGCGATCTTCGTTTCGACCAGCGGCTCTCCCGCGGAGATTCGCCCTTCGAGGATCGCCTCTTTTATTGCCGTGAATGCCGCCTGCCGATAGCGGGGGCTGCGCTGGATACTGACCGTGCTGAAGACATCTTTCAAAGCTCACCTCTTCTCGGGTGCTCGTTGAGTCGAATTGAGCATACGACGGTCCTGCAGTCTGAGGGGTTGGCTATGAACATCATGAAGATTTCGTGAATGCATGCATACAACTATTCGCTTGCCGCGCGCCCCTGGATTCATGTGACATGCCGGAATCGCGCGAGAAACCCCCACAATACGTGTTGACAATGCCTGGATTCGTACAATAGGATAGTTCCCATCTCAGTGAACCCAGTAGAGAACTCGAATCTTACCCGCAGAACATGTATGCATGCATACCGCAGGTCGCGGTGATGCACGTGCAATGGAGCAGGAGGTTTTCGATGCGACGAGCCCAGTTCACTCGACGGCAGGTCATTCAGGCGGGAGCGGCCACAGCCGGAGTCATGTTCTTTCCAGCGAAGGCAACGGTCGGCGCGCAGGATGACATCGAAATCGTTTTCTGGAACAGCACGCTGCCCGTGGAGGATTCCAGCGACAAAACGAAGGCACTGGAAGATTTCTACATTTACCAGGCGATCGATCGGTTCCAGGAAGCGAACCCGAACGTTTCGATCAAGATGGAGAATCTCCCGGGTGGGCCTGAGCTCTTCACCAAGTTCCGCACCGCGAGTGTCGCGAAAAACGGTCCCTGTGTGATGGGACTCTGGTCGGGGACCTATTTGCTCGCCCTCAAAGAGTTCATCGAACCTGTGGGCTCGTACTTCCCCGACGACGAACGGGCGCTCTTGACCGGGTGGGAGGCAGTCAACGAGTCATTCGATCCAAACGCTCCAGCCGATCAGCTCTATGGGGTTCCGTCCGGGTCGGACGGCGTAACCGCGATCTTCTACAACAGCGCGCTGCTCGAAGAGGCAGGAGTCGATCCCGCTACCCAATGGGTGACCAACATCGATGAGTTCTACGCCACCCTCGACAAGATCGCGGCCACCGGGATTACTCCGCTCGCGCTCGAACAGAACGCGATCATTTGGCAGATTCTTCTGTACTGGATCGGCCAGACGGTCGGTGGAGCAGTCGGGATCAATGAACTTGCCTCTGGTGTGCGGAACTTCAGCGATCCGGAGCTGGTCGACATCGTTACCAATTGGCAGCGCCTTGCCGACTACACGATTCCCGGTGCGGAAACAATGGATGGCGACGTGGCAACCCAGCTGTTTGCCGAGGAGCAGGCCGCGATGACCACCGGAGGCGCCTGGACGATCGACGATGGCCGGGCGTTCTTTGGTGAGGACTTCGGCATGATTGGCATGCCCGACTACAGCGCGGATGCGCCGATCACTGGCGGCGGTATCGGGGGCCCAGGAGCCGCGTTCCTGGTTTCGAACTACTGCGAGCACAAGAAGGAAGCGTACGACTTCGTGCGATTCCTGATGAGCCCGGAAGAGCTCGTCACGCGCGCTGGGGCAGGCGAAGGGCAACTCATCAATCTCAAGGACTTCGACGCGACGGAACTCTATGACGATCCGCTGATGGTCCAGCAGCAAGAATGGGCGCTTCGACCAAGCACGATCTTCTGGCCGGACAACATCCTTCCGGCCGAGCTCACGACCGAGATCAAAGCGCAGTCGCAGTTGGCCTGGACCGGCGAGATCGACGCGCAAACCTTCATGGAGCGCATCGACGCGAAGCGGGACGAGCTTCTGGAAGGCTAGGCCAGGGACAGATCGAGCGGGTGACCGTCGCCATGGCCACACCAATGCACGCACCAGCGGAGACTGCTGAGGCACGTCGTGCGGAAGACGTAAGCAATGCTTCCCTTGGGCCAACATATCTTGGCCCAAGGGGAGTTTTCAGACGTCGCGAAGCCCTCGCAGGCATTCTGATGGTGGCGCCAGCGATCCTGCTGGTTGCTGTGGTCATTTGGTATCCGGTTACCCAAACCGTTCGATACAGCTTTACCGACTGGAATGGGTCGACGGCGAACTGGGTCGGCCTCGAGAACTACACCGATGTACTCACAGGCCCCGGGTTCTGGGAGCCTTTGCGCAACAACCTGATTTTTCTCTTGTCGATACCCGGGATCCTGATCCTCTCGCTGGTTGTCGCTGTCCTCCTCTATGAGCAGATTGCCGGATGGAAGTTCTTTCGGTCCGTCTACTATCTGCCCACGATCCTTTCGGCGGCCGTGGTGGGCATGCTCATGCAGACCATGTTCAACTCACGCGGGGTCGTCAATGACCTGCTCGAGCGTGCTGGACTCGAGTCGCTCACACGAAACTGGCTCGGCACCGTCCCCACCGCCTTCGTTGTGCTGATTTTCGCCTTCTACTGGCAGACGCTTGGACAAGGAGTGCTCATTTTTCTTGCCGGTCTCAGCGCGATCCCTGCGGATGTCATCGAGGCATCGGAACTCGATGGGGCGTCCTGGGGACAGCGTCTGCGGCAGATCATCTTGCCGCTGCTGACCCCTACGGTGGCCTATTTCATGATCATCAACGCTATCTGGGCGTTCGTCGGGGTGTTTGCGCTCGTCTATACCGTGACCGAAGGGGGACCGGGTTATGGCACCACCCCGCTCGACTTGATGATCTATCGGCGTGCGTTCGAATTCGGGCAGATGGGGTATGCGTCGGCAATGTCGGTGCTGCTCTTCTGCGTCGTCTTCGTGATCGCATCGATTCAGGTCAAGGTCTTCGATCGCCTGGGAGAGAACTAGCGCATGGTCTTGCCAGCGACATGCATTTGGGGCGCCAGTCTGCTGTGAGATCGATCAACGTCGCGCGCGGCCTCGCATTCGTCGTCCTCGTGGTGTTCGCCGCGATGGCGCTCTTTCCTATCTTCTATATGGGAACATCGAGCTTCAAGACCACGGGCGAGTTCATACGCGATCCACTCGCCTTGCCTTCGGACTGGTCGTATTTCGACAACTACCGCGCGCTCTGGATTCGTTTCGATATCCCGCGCTTGTTCGTCAATACGGTCACCTACATTGTGTTGTCGCTTCTCTTGTCGTTGGCGGTCTCTGTACCGGCGTCCTTCGCCATCGCCAAGCTGAACTTTCCCTTGCGGTCGGTCATTCGGTTGCTGCTTATCGGAACGCTGATCATCCCGGTCATCACCTACATCGTTCCGAGCTACTCGATCATGGCCAGGCTTGGCCTGGTCGACAGCCTCAAGTCGGTAGTCCTGTTGTGGGCGGCGACGACGGTTCCCGCCAATGTCTTTCTCCTGAGCTCGCTGATGCGAGGAATTCCGGACGAAATTCTCGAGTCGGCTCGCCTCGATGGCGCCGGCTACTTCGAGCTCTTGCGGCGAATCGTGGTTCCACTCAGTATCCCGGGTTTGATCACGGTTTCGATTTTCAACGTCACGAATTGGTGGAACGACCTGCTGATACCCCTGATCTTCTTGCAGTCGGCCGCCGACATGACCGTGACGGTTGGCATGGCCACCACGGTTGGACGGCTTTCCACGGACTATCCGCTTCTCCTGGCAGGACTCTTCGTGGCCTCGTTGCCGCCAGTCATCACGTACATCCTCTTGCAGCGATTCATCCGGCAGGGTCTTGTCATTGGCGCAATCAAGTAAGTAGCACGACGTAAGGACAGCAAGTGGAAGCAAGAATCAGCATCATCGGCGCTGGGAGCGCGGTTTTTTCGCTCGGGCTCGTGCGTGATCTTTGCCTCACTCCGGCTTTGGGCGGGAGTGTGGTGAGCTTGATGGATATCGATCCTGATCGGCTCGACGCGATTCATCGGCTGTGTGTGCGCTATATCGAAGAAGCGGGCGCGGACATCCGGGCTGAGAAGACTGCCGATCGCCAGGAGTCGCTGCGGGACGCCGATTTCGTCGTCAACACCGCCTTGATCGGTGGGCATGAGCGAATGTACGCCGGCTGGCGTCAGGCCGAACGTCTGGGGTATCGCATCGGCGGTAGCTTGCATGTCATGCATGACGAACCGTTCTGGGTGAACTTCTACCAGATGCGGTTCTTCGAGGATGTCATCCAAGACATGCGAGAGCTCTGCCCATCAGCGTGGTATGTGCAGGTTGCGAATCCGGTCCTGGCTGGGATGACTTATCTTGGGCGGAAATACCCCGATGTGAAGATGGTTGGCGTCTGCCATGGGTTTGCTGCCGTCTATCAACTGGCCGAGCAATTGGGACTCAGCGCGGACGAGCTGACCTATGAGATTCCAGGGGTGAACCACAATGTCTGGCTGCGGTCGATCTTTCACCGGGGTCAAGATGTCTGGCCGCTGCTGGATCGCTGGATCGAGGAAGAGGCGGAGAATTTCTGGGCATCATGTCCGTATAGCGACGACCTCGGTCCGCAGGCGGTCGATCTTTACCGCCGCTTTGGCGTCTTCCCAATCGGGGATACGTGCACGCCAGGGGGAGGCTCCTGGCCGTGGTGGTATCACACCGATGCGGAGACCGAAGCCCGCTGGCGGGAAGATCCGGTTGGGTGGTGGAAACGATACGAGGATCACAGCCAGAACAAGATCCGTTCGATCGACCAAGCGGCAAACGATCCGTCCCGCCCGGTCATGGACGTGTTCCCTCCGGAAAAGTCCCGTGAGGTGATGGTTCCATTCATCGAGGCGGTCGCCACCGATCAGCCGCGCGTGTTGATTGGCAACATTCTGAACACGGGTCAACTCGTCCCGGGCATTCCCGACGATTTCGCAGTGGAAGTGCCGCTGCACGTCAGCAAGCGGGGTGTGCGCGGGATTCAGACCGGCGCGTTACCGCCG
Source organism: Thermomicrobiales bacterium (assembly GCA_041390825.1). Classification (NCBI taxonomy): domain Bacteria; kingdom Pseudomonadati; phylum Thermomicrobiota; class Thermomicrobia; order Thermomicrobiales; species Thermomicrobiales bacterium. The sequence continues at coordinate 47,841 of JAWKPF010000020.1, read as the reverse complement.
GCCGTGATTGCACAGATCACACGGGACCGGGTTGCACCGGTCGAGATCGAGCTGGCTGCCTACGAAGAAGGAAGCCGGGAGCGCCTGGTCGAGCTCGTCATGACCGATCCGTGGACCCGCTCACTCGATCAGGCGGAAGAACTCGTGAGCACCATTCTCGCGATGCCCGAGCACGCGGCTATGCAAGCGCACTATCAGTGAGGTTGGGGAGCGCAGGGAAAGGAGACGCTCGATCGATTGATCCAGGATGAAGGTGTTCTGACGTCGAGTTTCGTCGATGAGGCTCGCAACGATGAGAGGCAAGACCCGGCAAGCAATGGCTGGAAAGAGCGATATGAGGCTCAACGGGAAGACAGCAATCGTGACAGGCGCGGCGTCGGGCATTGGCGCGGGAGCGGCGCAACTCTTCGCTGAGCATGGCGCCCGGTTGGTCCTGGTCGACCAGAACGCGGACGGGTTGAACCGGGTGCGTGAATCGCTGCTCGGAGTTGCATCCCAGGACGTGATGGTATGCGCCGGGGATGTGTCTCAGGAATCGACCGCCGCGCGGGCGGCCTCGTTGGCGGCGAGCGATGGTCACCGGATCGATGTTCTCTTCAACAATGCGGGCATCATGGATACCGGTGACATGTTGGCGCTCGATGTGGACGTCTGGGATCGAACGCTCGATGTCAATGTGCGGGGCATGTACCTGATGGCGCGGGCCGTTCTCCCAGCGATGCTCGAACAGCAAGCGGGTTCGATCGTCAACACCAGTTCGGTCATGGCCTACCTGACCGAACCGAATCATGAGGCGTACACCACCAGTAAGGCTGCCGTCATCGGTCTCACCAAGTCGCTGGCGGTCACCAATGCACATCGGGGTATCCGATGCAACGCGATCTGCCCCGGGTGGGTCGATACCCCGATGAATCTCGCGCTCGCCGATCAAATCGGTGGCCAGGACCAACTGGATGCCATTGTTCGGCAACAACAACCGCTGGGCCGCATGGTCACGGTACGCGAGGTGGCGCATGCGGTGCTCTTCCTCGCATCCGATGATGCGAGCGGCATTACAGGCGCCGTCTTGCATGTCGACGGTGCGGCTGGTTCGGCGATTTGAGCTTCCGCTCTGGAGAGGAGCATCGCCTAAAATTTGTGGAATTGCCCGGGTGGCGAAATGGCAGACGCGCCAGCCTTAGGAGCTGGTGACCGCAAGGTCGTGGGGGTTCGAGTCCCTTCCCGGGCACCAATGAACAGGCGCCAAAGATGGCACGAATCAGTTCGGTCGATGGCCAAGCGCGATGAAGACCGTGGAGTGCGTTCGCAGCCGGCCGTCACGAGTGGCGGCGGCGATCGCCGAGCGCATGTCATCCGCCACCGCTGCCGTCAAGGCGGCCCGTTCCTGGTCGGAACGGCCTTGCATGGCAGGAACGCCCACGGATGTTCCCTCCACCATGAGATTCACGAACGTGGCGGGGTCGCCATAATCGAGCTCGATGGCAGCTTCCTCGATCGAAACGCCCACAAAGCCCGCGCCAATGAACAGGTCCCGCAGCGATTCCTCGCTAACCGTGCCGTAGGACGTGTGCATCGAAGCGCTGCCGGTGACGCGCTCGACCGCTTCGGCGTAGTCTTGCTGGATCCCCTGTTTTTCGAGCGCCGACCAGATGCCCACCGCCAATGTTCCTCCTGGAGCGAGAACCCGAAGGCACTCGCGTAGGGCGGCCGGTTGGTCTGGAAAGAACTGCAGCGCTTGCTGGATGGTCATGAGATCGAACGACCGATCCGGGAAGGGGAGCGACTCCACGTTGCCGACGTGCCACCTGATCGAGACGTCTTCCTCGGCGGCGGCTCGTCGACCAACCTCGATCATCGCCGGATTCATATCGATGGCATCGATTATTCCGGCGCCGCGTAGCCGCTGGGCGGCGACGCGTGCCACGATACCGGTGCCACAGGCGGCATCGAGCATCCGCACCCCGGGCGCCAGCGCGACCCGGTCGAGCAGTTCTTCGGCCCATGGACGAAACCGGAACCTGACCATGAATGCTTCGTAGCTTTCGGCAGGGGATTGGGAGGATGGCATTGGCGCTGCCTCGAAGATGCGCTTGTCGGATCATCCGATCGGAGATCTCGCACAACGAAACTGCTGACGGAGACAAACCCAGCATATCATCAGGATGGAACATGCCCTCGGCGTCGATCGATGCCGGGTCGAAGCTGCGAGGAGCCTTGCCATGGCGCAGTTTTTCGCTCGTTTTTCCAATCGGGTCGCTGGGCTTTCAGGTAGCTATGTGACCTTCATTTTGGCGGTTGGAATCATCGTGCTTTGGGCGGTGACAGGTCCGCTCTTTGATTTTTCCAACACCTGGCAACTGGCGATCAATACGGGAACGACCATCATCACCTTTCTGATGGTCTTTCTCATCCAGAACACCCAGAACCGTGACGGCACCGCCACGCAGATCAAGCTCGACGAGATCATCCGCGCGTTGTCTCAAGCGGACGACGATCTGATCGACGCTGAAAACGCGACCGAGAAGGAACTCGAACTGCTCAAGACCAAATATCACCTGCTGGCCGAGCAACATCGGCAATTGAAGACGCAATTGGACCAGATCTCGACGCAGGGCTATTGATTCAGCAGCCGTTCTCTCTTGAACTGAGATAACATTCGAACATTGCGTTCCTGACAACAGCCTCCCAGTTTGACAGGAGAATTCAATGAACGCGAACAGTACACAAGAGAGAATACGCAACTGAATTGCACCGTTTGGGGTGGGCAGCGCTCAGTCAGCTGCTGGTGGAGACGACGTTGGTGCGCAAAACGGATTGTGGTGACAGATCTCCACCCGCATGGCTCGTCCTGACGTGTGCCTCGCGGGGATCGAAGCCGAGTCGCCCCATAATTGCATCCGCCCTCAGTTGATGCCGGCGCTCGGGAACGGGCGCTGCATCGGACGAACAATGGTTGTATGCGGCGAAGGGCGGACCAGTGCGACCATTTTCGATCATCTCATTCGATGCCTTCCAGGCGATTCCCCAGTCCACCCACACGGAAGATTGGCACATCTCCGATGCGCCCGTTCGGGTCGAATCAATCCTTGAAGAAGCGGGCGTCGCGCATTGCTCGAATCGATCGAGCAACCGTCGATCGACGAGATGTTCGGTGCACCGGTCAAGTGGAACCAGGATCGGAAGGAATGCGTTTCAGTGGGCGGGTCGAGCCACTCAGTGGCACCGCTTCCTTGGAACGTTGCGCATCGATCTGCACAATGTGACAGTGTCCGCAAACCCCGATGGCTCGCTCAGGTACTACGTCGATTTTTCCGATTCTTCCAGCACCTGGAATCAAGCGAGGATTACCGATCTTTCCTTCCTTTACTGGGTCGATGGTCTGCTCCGGTCACTCGACGGTTCAATAGCGGAGCTCAGGCGTTCACGCAGTCCATATTTCGTGCGGCAAGTCTCGAGTCATGGCTTCGTGTCGGACTCGCGCCCGACCGTTTGTACCTCGGGGCAGGAATTCGAGCCGATGTGTTGTAATTCATGTAACTGGTATCTATACGTTTCCAGACTACCTGCACGGCGCCGCGTGGTGTGATTTCGAACGTCCGACAGCATAGGTGATAATCTGTTCAAAGGCGATTCGGAATGGGACATGAAGATCGTTACCAGCGCATAAGGACTACAGACATGGAGACCCGAACACAACGCCCGATTTGGACGATCGGCCATAGTTCGATGGGGATCGACGAATTCATCGACCTACTTCGGAAGAATCAAATCGATCTGATCGTGGATGTTCGCACCGCCTATAGCCGGTTTGCAACCCAGTTCAATAGCTGGATCTGATCCATGCCCTTGACCTCAGCGGCATTGTCTATCGGTACGAGGGGCGGACGCTTGGGTGGCCGCCCTGACGATCCAACATGCTATCGAGACGGGGTTGTCCCGGTGCACGCGGAACGTGCGGATTTTCTGAAACTTGTCGACTATGGGGCCGTCAAGCAAAAGAGATTGGTTCCAACAGGCGCTCGATGAGGTCATTGCCTCCAGCACCAGTCACAACGTCGCATTGATGTGCAGCGAGGAAGACCCCTATGAATGTCATCGGCATCGGCTGATCGCTTCTGCATTGAACGATCGTAAAATCGAGGTGATACATATCCGTCGAAGGGAGCGGCCGAAACCAGCGGTCTTTTCCCAGGGTACAGCGCTTGAGCAGGTGCCACTTTTCTGATGATCGTTTGCACGATTGGTTTCACCAAGAAGAGCGCCCAGCGGTTTTTCGAGTTGCTGGACCAGAACGGGGTTCGCCAGACTTATCGATACGCGTCTCAATCCGCATGGTCAGCTGTCAGGGTTTTGAAGCAGGCCGATCTTATCTATTTTCTCGATCGACTCTCTGGTATCGAGGAGGTATCTTCATCTCCCCGAGCTCGCGCCGACAGAAGAAATACTTCATTCCTATCCCGCGCCAAGAGCTGGAGCACATATGTGAACCAGTTTGAGGCGTTGATGGACACTCGGCAGGTACCCAATGTGCTCGATCGGACGCTATTCGAAGACGATCCCGTCTGTTTGCTCTGTAGCGAGGCGACACCAGAGCGATGTCATCGCCGGCTCATCGCCGAACGTCTCGCACGCGTGTGGAGCGATGTCGAGGTTCGGCACCTGGTTTGAGCGGGACGCCGCGACCTTACGCGACTGAAGGCGCTGGCCAGCGCTCGACGTCCCAGCCTGAAGCTCCAAGATCATTCAAGAGCGGGTCATCGGTAGTATCTGGCAGGACGACGAGCAACTCACGCATTGCACGTGTCATGGCGACGAAGAGCAGGCGACGGTTGAGTTGCTCGCGCTCCAGTCGTTCTTCAGCATCCGCGGAATCGAGTTCCTTTAGTGTGCCTGATTCGTCGATCCAATCCGGCAAGCACCACAACTGGAAATTCGAGTCCTTGCAGAATGCAGTGTCATTATCTTCATACTTGGTGACTGCAGGTCGATATTTTCACCGCGCACGAATGTCGCCGGGTATCCGCGATCTTTCAACTGCCTCTCCAGACTCCGGCCAAAATCGTTAAAGGAACCAGAATGGCGACGCTGCCATAGCCAAGACGATTGCGTCGGCGTGCGGTGTCGATATAGTCAACCATGGCAGCTACCGCGCTCAGCGGATTCGATACGCCTTTTAGCACAGGTTTGGGGCCAGTGTGAACGTAGTCGAGAGCCGTCGATTCTTCGTCATCCAGCTCGCTGCCTTTGCGTGAAGTTGCCCCCACACCTATCTCGTACGTGGAACGATAGTTTCGGCGAAATGACTGAGGTGCGGCCCTGAAATCTGAGATCCGGAGCCGGACAGCGTTCCATTGGAATCCGCTTCCGTAGATAGACTGATTGGGGTCGGCGGTAATGAACACTCGATCACTTGACTTACAGAGCGATCAGCAGTCGAATTGCGTTGGGATCGAGGTCCTGTGCTTCGTCCAGGATCAGTGCATCGTAAGGTGCCGGACCCTTTTCCTCGTTTGACGAGTTCGAGTGCTACAGCGCGTGATTGCTCCCATGTTCTCATGTGCTTGTTGCGTAGGAGTTCGGTACGTATCTCATGCAGTCGCCAGATCGTGGATCGCTGGTCTGCTGTGAGGCGTACACGGCGGCCTCCACGCGGTTCGACAAGATAGTCTTCTTCTGTTTGGACCCCGCGGCTGACAATGACCCTGTCGATCTCGTCCGAAAGGTAGTCTGTCGAGAGGCGTCCGATTTCGTCGCGCCGGGCGGACCCATGGTGATCCTTTCCGAGACGATCTAGCGCCTTCCTGAGAAACGCTCGCCGTTGTCCATCATCGATGATGGGCCATTTCGCATTGTTCGCGTTGAGGATCTCGATATGGAGAGCATCCAGATGCCGAACGTCGATGCACGATGCATTTGTTGTTGCGAGTCGGTTGACCAACTGACGAGACGATTCCGCCAATGACTTGGTATACGTTGTGTAGAGAATGCGAGGTTGGGAGACACCGGCCTTGAGCAGTTGCTCGATCAGCTTAGCAGCACGGGTGGACACCAACGATGCCTCTGCCTGTGCCAGGACTACCTGAGGAGAACTGGGCCATTTCCAGAGATTGCCCAGTTCACATATTTCTGCTGCTCGGGATCCAATTGGAGCAACATCCCGATTTGATCAAAGTCATCACTATAGAGAAGATCGGCGACAGAGTCGACGAGATACTTCGGAGCTGGGTCAGCAGGGAATCGAGATCTGACTCGGTGATCGCAGATGTGATCCGGATCTAGGACATCCCCGGGCACTTGAGAGTCAAGCAACTGATCAACGGTTTTGCATGCACAAAGTATGCTCCAGTATCCTGATGGGACTCTGAGAGCTTCAAGCAAAGATTCGTCGAGTTCGCGCGGGAGTAACTCTTTCTCTTGGTTCAGGTGACTTGTGCCAATCTGGTGCGAGAAACTGACAGGTGATTCGAACGCCGAGGCGACTCCTTCGTCCTCGTCGTCATCGAATGCGGCCAATTCCTCGAGTGACACTCCACCGCGAATAGGTGTTGCCTGGGGCTTTCCGAGTCGATCGGTTTTCCGATAGACATCCTTTCTTGGACCAACCCCGAGAATATCGACTGCATCGTCGACCATCGAATAGTAGATGCGATAGTTCCCGGCGCGGAGACGATAGAGGTTATTCTTGAGTTTTTTCTCTATGGTGTCCGTCGGGTCGCGGGTCGTAAGCAAGGATGTGGGCCTTCTCGGAGAACGAGTTTCTGCGAATCGGGTGGAAGTGCATTTAGTTGAGCGCGGAAATTCTCTTGTGTGTGTAAGTTGGTAGAACAACAGCATGCGGAGCAACTCTCAGCAACGTCAGTCTGGTCGCACGAATTGCTTCGGTTGCGACAGCATACTGTATCCGTAGAAGCGATGAAGGCACTTACCGACCTGGCTCTGCTCCTTTGGACTTCGCCATCTTCTGCAGTTCATACAACCGCGTCAACGCCTCGATGGGAGTGAGGGATTCGACATCGAGCGACTTGAGTTCGATGAGCGCGGGATTCTCCTCGCCGAACATGGTGAGTTGCACGGTCGTCGTGGGATCGGGGGCCGAACGGCGGACGGCTGACCGCCGATGCTCACGTTCGGAATAGCCTGCGGCATGAGTCTCCAGCTCCAGCAGCACCTCGGTCGCGCGGCGGACGATGGCTTTCGGGATGCCGGCCAATTCGGCGACATGGATGCCGTAGCTCCGATCGGCCGCGCCCGGCACCACTTGCCGCAGAAAGACCACTCGGTCGCCTTCCTCCAGAACGTCCATCCGGTAGGTGCGCACCCGCGGCAGGATATCGGCGAGCTCGGTCAATTCGTGATAGTGGGTGGCGAAGAGCGTCTTGCACCCGAGCCTAGGAGCGTTGTGGATGTACTCGACAACCGCTCGCGCAATGGCCAACCCGTCGTAGGTGCTCGTCCCTCGGCCGATCTCGTCCAACACCACCAGGCTGCGTGGGGTGGCATGGTTGAGGATGTTGGCAGTCTCCAGCATTTCGATCATGAAGGTGCTTTGGCCAGAGGCGATATCGTCCTGCGCGCCGATACGCGTGAAAATCCGGTCGACCAGCCCAATCTCGGCGCGTCTCGCCGGGACGAAACTGCCGATCTGCGCCATCAGGACGATCAGCGCCACTTGCCGCAGCCACGAGCTCTTGCCGGCCATGTTGGGCCCGGTCAGGATGATGATTTGATCGGCTTCCGCATCGAGCAGCGCGTCGTTGGGCACAAATTCCCCCGGACCCAGCAGCGCTTCGATGGTCGGATGCCGGCCCCGCTCGATCGTGATGCGGGAACCCTCGTTCAGCGACGGTCGAACATAGTCCCGATCGATCGCCACCTCCGCCATCGTACTGAGCACATCGAGCTGGCCGATGATGCGGGCCGCGTCCAGCAGGCGTCCGCTTGCGCCCGCCACTTCGGAGATCACGCGCCGGTAGGCATCGGCTTCGATGCTCGCCAGCGTTTCTTCTGCCGTGAGGACGACGGTTTCGTATTCCTTTAACTGGGGAGTGAAGTATCTGGTTGCATTCGCCAGGGATTGCTTCGGGATGTAGTCGGCTGGCAACGCCGGACCGTCCTGTCCCGTGGCCGCCCGGTCGCGTTCGGCGGTGGCCAATGCTGCTGTGGTGATCTCCAGATAGTAGCCAAAGACCTTGTTGTACCCGGTCTTGAGGGTACGGATGCCGGTTCGTTCGCGCTCGGTGCGTTCCAGCCCAGCAATCCATTCGCGCGCCTCGCGCGCGCGAACGCGGTGGCCGTCCAGCTCCGGCGAGAACCCGGGCCGGATCGATTCACCGCGACCGAGCACCGCCGGTGGTTCGTCGGTGATGGCGCGGTCGAGCATGGCTGCCACATCGCTCACATCTGGCAGCGCGGCCACGCCGGGCGTCTGGCCGGCGATCGCGTTCAGGTCTGGAATCAGCAGCAGCGATGCGCGCAATGTCGCCAGTTCCCGTGGGCCGATGTTGCCGGCGAGTGCCCGGTTGACCAAGCGTTCGATATCGCCCATCGACCGCAACGTCTGTCGGAGCTCGCCTCTCGCCAGTCCGTCGGTGGTGAATCGCTCGACTCCGTCCAGCCGCGCTTCGATGGCGGTCAGGTCGAGCAATGGCTGACTCAGCCAGCGCCGCAGCATGCGCGCGCCCATGGCCGTGCGCGTCTGGTCCAGCACCGCGAGCAGACTGTGCCGCCGCTCACCTCGTCCGCTCTCGGTCAGTTCGAGATTGCGTCGCGTTTGGTCGTCCAGGGGCATGAAGCCGTCGACCCGATAGGTCGCCAGAGTCTGAATTTGCGCGAGTTGCGATCGTTGTGTGTCACTCAGGTAGCGCAGCAAGCCACCCGCTGCTCGGGTGGCGAGTGGCAACCCGCTCAGGCCGAACCCGTCCAACGAACCGACATCGAAATGCCGGGTCAGGGTTTCCTCAGCGCGGTCGATCTTCCAATGCCAGTCATCGGTCGGGCTGAGCGTGAGACCGTCTGGCAGCCACACCTGGCCGGGGATCGGGCAATCGTCGACGAAGCGGTCGGGATGGACGAGCTCGACTACGCCAATTCGCGCGAGCTCACGACCAACAGCCAGCAGAATGTCCTCAGCGGAATCCGCGGTCAGTTCGGTCGCCAGAAACTCCCCGGTGGTGATGTCGGCAGCCGCAACTCCTGCCCGGTTGCCGTCGACGACCGTCGCGGCGATGAAGTTGTTCTGGCGGGCGTCCAGCATCGACGCTTCGGTCACGGTGCCAGGCGTGACGACCCGGGTGACGTCTCGTTCGACCAATCCCCTGGAGGTGCTCGCATCGCCGATCTGCTCGCAGACGGCTACTTTGTGCCCAGCCGCGATGAGCTTCCCGATGTACCCCTCGGCCGCATGAAATGGGATGCCGGCCATCGGCACGCGTTGGCCCTTGCCCATCTCCCGGCTGGTGAGCACGATGTCGAGCACCCCCGCCGCGATGACCGCGTCGTTTTCGAACGTCTCGTAGAAGTCTCCCAGGCGGAAGAAGAGGATGACGTTTGGGTAACGCTGCTTGATGTCCAGATATTGCCGCCGCAGCGGCACCACTCGCTCGCCAACGGAGCTTTCCCCGGTGGTGCTGCGGACGGTCGGTTTTGGTTCAGACATGCAGCGGTCGGCCTCGATCGATGGCAACGGTCGTATGCGCGCGGGCGCGGACGGGCTCCGCTGCAAGATACACTACCAATCCAGAATCTGGCGTCGTTCCGCCAAGGGAGGGAGACCGCAATGGCGATTTATGCGCTGTATGTTCGATTCACCGATGACACCGAGCGGCGGCTGGCGACCCGGCCGGTGCACCGAGAGTACTTGAAGTCGCTCTATGATGCCGGCAAGCTGTTGGAATCCGGTCCGTTCACCGATGATTCCGGCGCGCTCATCATCTATGAGAGCGAGAGCAGGGAAGCGGCCGAGGCCCAGTTCGCGCAGGACCCGTACAACCTGACCGGCGGTATCGTGGAGTCGGTCACGTTCCACGAATGGAACCGCGTTTTTCCGCCGCCGGCGTAGCGGTCGTTCCAGGTTGGAATCGAAGGCGGGCAGGACGGTCTCGTCCGGTCCGCCTTTGTGTTGCTCACGGGTAGCGGTTCATGCGCGTTGCGATCATGTCCGACATTCACGGGTTCGATCTGGCATTCCAGGCGGTGCTGGAGGATATCGACCGGAATGGCCCGTTCGACCTGATTGCGGTGGCCGGCGATCTCTGTGTTATTGGGCCACGGCCCGATGCGGTGGTGCGGATTGCACGGGAGCGGAATCTGGTCGTCGTCAAGGGCAATACCGACGTGGCTCTGGTGCAAGGGGCACGTTTTGGCAGCGACGATCCGGAGGTTCGCTATGCGGCGCCGCTCCTGGGTGACGAGGGGCTGTCCTGGCTGAATGCGCTCCCGTTCGAGGTTCGTGTTTCACCACCTGGGAGCACGGGTCCGCACGACGATCTGCTGATCGTGCATGCCAACCCTCAGAATCTTACCGATGCGCTCGATCCCCTCTTGCCGGATGTCGAATTGCTTCGCCTGATCGGTTGGACTGAAGCGTCCATGATCGCCTTTGGCCACATTCACATCTGCTACATCCGGCAGGTCGGCCGGTTTCTGTTGATGGATGTGTCCGCTGTGGGCAATTCGAAGAATCACGACCTCAGCAGCAAATGGGGAATCGCCACCTGGGACGAAACCGATCGACGCTGGACGGCCGAGCTTCAGTCCGTTCCCTATCCTCTGGAAGAAACCCGGGCCGAGATCCTCGCGTGCGGCGTGCCCTCGGCCAAGCGCGTCATCCGCAAGCTCGAACAAGCGGCCTACCGGGGGCGATAGACGCGTCTCAACGCAACGCTCCCGACTCGGCCGGCGGCGCGGCGATTGGCTCGATGCGCCAGAGCACCTCGTTTCCGCCTGCCAGGATGATTTCCGCGAGGAAGTCGGAGAGCTCTTCGGCAGTCACGTAGTAGCTGTTCTCGTGGGGGGCATGCACGAGCGGCGTGTCCAGCCGGGTCACCACGCAATACCAGGGAGGGCGCAGTTTTCGTGCTTCCGCATCTGGCTCGGCATGGCGGTAGAAGTATCTGCGACCGCGCGCCACGCTGGTCCAATCGACCGCTGCCCACCCGCTGCCGTCCTCGTTGTCTGGAATCCAGAGCTCATCCTGAGACTTCTCGACCGTCATCCCCGGCGCCCTTCCAGCCGCTCGATCACCGGCCGGCTGAGTCCGACGATCAGCTCGACCGCTTCGTCCATAGCCGGGTCGGTGCGGGTGCGTTGCCGCACGTGCAGTTCGATATCGGGATGCAACTCGATACGGCGCCAGAATTCCTGTACTGGTTCAGTTTGCACGTTGAGGATCGCAGCGATGTCGTCGTCGCTCAGACCGTTGAGCCGCTCGCGAATCTCACTCAATCCAAGCCGGTTGTCTTTCAGCGATGCGATCAGCCGAAGCCGCAGCAGGTGCCCCAGATCGTAGGTTGCCGTTGGCCCACGACCATATGCAGGGGGAAGCAGTCCTTCGGAGATGTAGTAGCGAATCGTGCGGGCACTGATCTTTGTTTCTCGCTCCAGATCGCCGAGCGAGTAGCGTGGCGCGGGTGGCGCGGTAGGCAACGGGATGGGACGTCCGGGCGGCGGGGGCACACCGCGTCGCCGATCGTCGGATTCCCATTGCTGGTCGTTGCTCACCGGCATACTCCATCCATCGGCGCAATTGTGCCGCATGCCGGGGCTGGATTGGGTTGGTACCATTGCGGCATGAGTGTCGATCACCTCCAGCGGCCCTAACATGGACGCGCAATCGGTTCTCTGGTTCGGCATCAGCGGCGGCGCGCTTGTTTTCGCCTTGTCGCTCTTGCGCCAGCGCTATATCACCAAGACCCCGCGCGCGATGCAGTCGCGCGGGTCGTTCACCATGTTCGCCATACTCATGCTCATCTTTGCCTTTGGCGCGTTCATGGCAGGTCTCGTTTCGCTCTAGCTTCGGGCGGAACTTCCACTTTTGGCGCATTCGCCCTGTCCGTACAGCGTGCTATGCTGCGCGACGAGAACGTGTGCGAATCGAACGTTGGAAGAGTGTTGGCGCAGGCGAAGCGAGGGGCGCGTGACCGAGCATACGCAGGATCTGGTTGTCTTTGGCATCGTGCTGGCGCTGCGGCTCTTCGTCCCGCTGGCGATTCCGCGGTTCCCGCTGCCGGCCATCCTGGCGGCGATGATCATCGACGCCGCCGATCAGACCATCTTCCAGAACTACACCAACCTCAATCTCGACTGGTATCAGGGCTATGACAAGGCGCTCGATATCTACTACCTGGCGATTGCCTATATCGCCACCATGCGCAACTGGACCAATTTGCATGCATTCGGGGTTGGGCGGTTCCTTTGGTACTACCGTCTGGTCGGGGTGGTGCTGTTCGAGACGTTCCATATCCGGGCGTTGCTCTTCATCTTCCCCAACACCTTCGAATACTTCTTCGATTTCATCGAAGGCGTGCGCACCCGATGGAATCCACGACGGCTTTCCAAGCGGCACGTCATCTACGCCGCGGCGTTCATCTGGATCTTTATCAAGCTCCCGCAGGAGTACTGGATCCACATTGCCCAAATGGACGTGACCGACTTCATTCGGGAGGACATCTTCGGGGTGTCGGTGGATACCTCCTGGGGGACGATCATTTCCGACAACATCCCGTTCTTCATCGGGCTCATCGCGGTGCTGATCGGACTGGTTTTCCTGCTGCGCTGGATCTTCATGCACAAGTTGCCCAAGCCCGACTGGGGATGGACCTTCGATGCCGATGCGCATCTGAACACCGATCCGGCCTACCGGGTGCAGTCGAGCAATATCGGTTATCAGGAAAACCAGGTCGAGAAGTTCTTCAACAACGGTCTGATCGAGAAGATCGTGCTGCTCGGTCTGATTCTTGGCATCTTTGCCAGTGTCCTGCCGGGAATCGAGATTTCAAATGGTCGGTTGGCGATTGGCGTGGTGATCGTGGTGATTCTCAATACGCTCATCACTGAATGGCTTGGCCGGCAGGGAATGTCGTTCGACACCGCGATGAAGGAGTTTCTCGGCGTGGCGCTGGCGAACGTCGCGATCGTGCTGGTCTACGACTTCGTCCTGCGGCGAAGCGACGGTCATCTCCATGTGGGAACGACGATCTTCTTCCTCTTCCTGGTGTCCATCATCATCGCGCTCTACGATCGCTATCGTCCGATCTACTTGCGGCGCGTGGCCGCGGAGCAAGGCATCGCAGTGTCCTGATGCTCGTCGCGGGCAACGTGAACTTCCACGTTTCGAACGACGCGATCAGCTAATATTCGTAGCATGGTGAGATCGCGAAGCCCGGTTCGCTTGCGGACCGGGCCTTGACATGCCGCGACCGTTTCGAGCCCCCGGTAGAGGCGATCTCGGAAAGAGGCTATCGATTCCGTGCGGGTCCTGCCATGGCGACTGCCTCGCTGACGTAGGGCAGGAACTGGGCGAAGTTCGCGGCAAACATGCCTGCCAACTTCTCGGCAGTAGCATCGTATGCGGCGGAATCGATCCAACTGTCACGCGGGCGGAGCAGGCCGTCTGGCACACCCGGGCAATGCACCGGCACCGACAGGCCGATCGCTTCGCCAGTCACCCACTCAGCTGATTGTAGCGATCCGTCCAGAATTGCTGTGATGATGGAACGGGTTGCCTCGATCGGCATGCGTTGGCCAACGCCGTATGGTCCGCCGGTCCAACCGGTGTTGACCAGCCACGCTTGCGCGCCGCTCGAATCGAGCCGCTCTGCCAGCAACGTGGCGTAGTCGGCTGGCCGCCGAGGCAGGAATGGCGCGCCGAACCCAGCGCTGAAGGTGGCAACTGGCTCGTCGATGCCAATCTCGGTGCCGGCGATCTTCGACGTGTAGCCGGAGAGGAAGTAGTAGAGGGCCTGGTCGGTCGTGAGTCTGGCGACCGGTGGGAGGACGCCAAACGCATCGGCCGTCAACATGATCACATTCGATGGCTCCCCGGCCACTCCGGTTGTGGACGCATTGGGGATCGAGGAGAGCGGATAGGCCGCGCGCGTGTTCTGGGTGTACCGATCGTCGTCGAAGTCGATCACACGCGTATCGGGGTCGAGCACTACATTTTCCAGGATGGTGCCGAACATGTGCGTGGTCGCGTAAATCTCCGGCTCGGCTTCGGCGCTGAGGGAGATTACCTTGGCGTAGCATCCACCCTCGAAGTTGAACACTCCGCTGTCGCTCCAGCCATGTTCGTCGTCGCCGATCAGAATGCGATTTGGATCGGCCGAGAGCGTGGTCTTGCCCGTGCCGGAGAGTCCGAAGAAGAGAGCGACATCCCCGTCTGCTCCGGCATTGCAGGAGCAATGCATCGGGAGGACGCCACGTTCGGGCAGGAGAAAGTTCATGACGGAGAAGATCGATTTCTTGATCTCCCCGGCATACTGCGTGCCGCCGATCAGGATCGTCCCGGCGGAGATATCGACCACAATGAATGTGCTCGTGCGCAGTCCAAACTCCGCTGGATCCGGCTCGAAATCGGGCGCGTGCAAGACGGTGAACGCCGGTTCCTGCTGCGCGCGCTCGGCACTGGACGGACGGACGAACATTGTCTCCGCGAAGAGCGCATGCCATGCGGACGGGGTGACGATGCGGATCGGTAGACGATGCAGAGGGTCGGCTCCCGCATCGAGATCCTGCACGAAGCAGTTCCGTTCGCCGAGATAGGCGATCACGGCGTCCCGCAATCGGTCGGCGTCGCCTTGCTCGATCGGCTGATTGATCTCGTTCCAGTCGACGGTTTGTGATGTTGCGGGTTGATCGACGATGAATCGATCTTTGGGAGACCGGCCGGTATGCGTGCCTGTCGAGACCACCAGCGACCCGCCCTGCGCCAATTGGGCGTCGCCAGCCGCGAGGGCAAGCTCATAGAGGCGCGGCACCGGAGCGTTGCGGCATGCTCCGCGAACAAGCGCGTCGATGGACTGCAGGACGATGGTCATCGAGTTCTGCCTCCGTTTGCGCTCGCCCGATCGATCTGATCTGGCGGCATCCCAAACCTTGCTTTCCTGGAACGGCGTTCGGAATGTGACCTGACGCCGCTATACCCTAGAATTCCTTGCGCGGTGGGCGGCACGCTTCCCATCTCCATGGTAGCAGGATTAAGATTCACAAACCCTTATATAAGGAAGCAGGGACATGACAAATCCATTTACAGAGCGAATCCTCGAGCTGGTGATGGCGTTCATCATGGGCGTCAGCACGCTGCTTGGCGCCGTAACCCAGAGCGCCATTGCTCCCAATCTTCAGGGAAACACAACGCAGACCGCAGCCCGCACGGTCATCGATTGTGGGCAACTGATGCTCTTCGACATGCAACTGGTCACACCGGAACTCGGCGATGTCGAATGCGGAACCTTGCAGGTGCCGGAAAACTGGTCCCAGCCAGAGGGTCGGCAGATCAGCATTACCTACGTGATTCTCAAGAGCACCAGCCCGACGCCCAAGGAAGACCCGATTTTGTATCTGGAGGGCGGTCCCGGTGGCAGTGCGCTGAGCGGGCTGGATGCATATGCCAATGAGATCTTCGATGAGATGCGCCAGGATCGGGACATCATTCTCTTCGATCAGCGCGGCACGCAGTTCTCGTCTCCGTTGGTTTGCAGCTTCTTTACCGTCGAAGAGCTGTTCGACGATTCCCTCTTCAGCGGGGGTGGCACGACCGAGTCGGATCTTTCTCCAGAGTTCGACGAGGCGCAACTGATGCAGGATGCGCGCCTCTCGGTTGGCGCCGATACGCGTCGCTGCGTGCACGAGCTGACGGCCAGTGGCGTCGACCTTCGGCAATACAACAGCGTCGCCAGCGCAAATGATGCCGTGGCCTTGATGGATGCGTTGGGCTATCCGACCTACAACCTGTTCGGCATCTCCTACGGAACGCGGCTTGCGTTGGTGCTGATGCGTGACCATGCGGACGCCGGTATCCGTTCGGTGGTGCTCGATTCGTCGTTCCCGCCGGAGATTCCCGGGTTCGAGCGGTTCGTGACCGAAGCGCATGAAGTGGTGATGCAGCTCTTCGCGGATTGCAAGGTCGACCCGGTGTGCGACAACGCCTATCCGAACCTGAAGGAGCGTTTCAAGACGCTGCTGCGGTCCGCCGAAGTGGCGTCCATCCAGGGGAACGACGGCACTACCGTGACCTCGCTCGATCTGGTGAATGTGGTCACGGGCATCAGTTCGTATACCGAGTCGGCTGCCTACATTCCGCTGATGATTGCCGAACTCGAACAGGGAATTACAACGACGTACAACGCCATCGTGTCCGGTTCGATCGTGGGTCCGCAATCCGAATCGGCCGATTCGGAGGTGGCCGCCGAAGAGAGTGATGAGGCTCCCATGGCCGAGGTCGCTCCGGCGTTGCCAGCGGCGGTCGATATCGATGCCAACGCCCAGGCAGAGGCGTTCATCGCCAGCATCCAGTCGCGTGCGAGCCAACTTTCGCCCAGTGACAGCGACACGGTGCTCACCCTGCTCACCTGGTTGGACAAGGTGCCGCGCACCCGCGAGAGCTTGCAGACGTTCATCGAGAAGGGATTCGCCAGCGAAACGCAAACCGCGAATCGCGAGGCGTTGCTGGCCGAGCTTGCTGCAATGAGCGACGCAGCGGTTGCGCGCGTCTTCACGATCATGGCCGGGACGGTCGACCTGATCGATATCTACACCATTGGGCTGAATGAGCCGATGTTCAATTCGGTCGAATGCAACGAAGAGGCGCCCTTCGAAGATTTCAGCAACGTGATCGCCAATGCCGAATCGCTGGAGATCCCCGAGCTCGCGTTTGGCGCCATCAGCTTCATGGCCGAGCAGTTTGCGACATGTGAATTCTGGCCATCTGGACGGGCCAACGATATCGAGTCGGAGCCGGTCGTGAGCGACATCCCGACACTCATCATGGCCGGGAACTACGACTTTCAGACGCCCGTCTCCTGGAACCGATCGGCGTTCGTGAATCTGTCCAGCAGCTTCTATGTGCAGTTCCCGGCGAGCGGGCATGGGGTCATTGCCCAGTCGCAGTGCGCAAAGGATGTGGCGCGGGCGTTCATCGACACTCCGTTCAAGCAGCCGGACTCAGGCTGTACCGGAGATCTCTGGCCGATCTGGGCGATGCCTGTGAGCTAGTCTTCTCCACCCGCAAAACGGGGCGCCCTCGGCTTTGAAAGAGCCGAGGGCGTTTCTCTTTCTTGGCCGATTCCTGGTGAATCCTGCGCAGCAAAGCCCGATTGCGGCGGCGAGCGCCACTGCCTGATCGGCTCACGTTGCTATCGGTGAGGAGACGCGTGCTATTGACGCGGAACTGCAGCGAGGCAAGGCCACCCGAGGCGCGAGTCTGCCTATCGGTCTACTTCGATCAACAAGACCCAGGCGTCCATGAACGCCAGTAGGAACCCGACAACCATCGCGGGCACGAGCGCGAACGCTCCGCGCTCGTGATCGAGGGTGAGCAGCACTCCCGCCACCATCAGCAATATTGCGGTGGCCAGACAGAGCGCCAGCCGCAATTGGAACGAATGCGGGGGTGGAGGAAATGGGTTGTCTGGCGCAAACAGGATCTTGTGTTGGCGCCAGAGAACGTGGCCAATGGTGGCGCTGAACACGATCGCAGTTGCCAGCACCTCGATTCCATAGACCCAAAGCACTTGCTCGGGAATCAGCATGAAGCTGGCGGTGACGAACAGGGTGAACAAGACGATCAGCGGTTCGGCCGATCGTCCGACCAAACCCGGACCCTTGATGATCTTGTCGAGATTGATCGAAACGCTGACCAATACCAGTCCGGCGAATGCCGCCGCGGCTCCAGCCTGCGCCACGAAGTAGTTGTCCCAACCGTCCATCGGGTTGTCGCTAGCTGAAGTCGTCGAGGGTCAACAGCAGCACCGCGTAGACGGCCAGCCAGTGTTGCACGGCGTAATCGCTGCCGGTCACGAAGGGCAGCGATGCCGCGGCATGCCGTTGGGCAGCATCGATCATGGCGGGGCGGCGCGGATCGTCCGGCGGAAGGGTCTCAGCGAGGGTCATCCAGCCCCAGGCGCGGCTCACATTCAGTCCGTGCAAATGGGCAATTTGGCCATCGGTGGGATCGGAAACCGACGCTGGTGTGAGAATGGCCGTTGGGTTTTCCGGCAGGGTGGGAAGGAAGGCATCGAACCAGGGGAAGAAGTCTGACCGATCGAGCACATGACTCATGAGCACTGCCTCGGTCAGAGCCGGGGAGAGGAAGTCGGCGCCCGAGGGTTCGTAGTGGGCGGGGTAGTCGACGTCACGCAGGAAGAAGCGGAAGGCGGACATCTCGATTTGGTCGAGGAGGGTTGAGTCGCCCTCGCGTGCGCGCAAGAGCGCCCAGGGGCGAGCGAGGATCAAGGCGAAAGCAGTATTTGGATGCATGCCAACCCGCTGCGGGTAGGTGAGATTCGGAAGCCAGGCGACGAATTTGGCCTCCAGGGTTTCGGCGAGCGGGCGCAGCAGTTCTGCCCAGCGGGTTGCGGAGCTGGATTCGAGCCGCTGCGCTTCGGCGGCGAGGGCGAGGTACCACCCCCAGCCATATGGCCGCTCGAAGGAGCCGAGGGCGGGATCGAGAAAGAAGGCGCGTTCCCGCTCCATGCCTACCGGGGTGATCAGCGTATCGAGCTGGTGGGCGGCGTGGGCCGCCAGTTTGGCTTCGGGCACGAGCCGGAGGAGCCGCATGATGACCCAGTGCATTTCCACGCAGGAATGCCAATCGAAGCTGCCGAAGAAGACGGGGTGGGCTTCCCGATGCGTGGGATAGGCGCCGGGTCCGGTGGCGATGTACCAGGGGTAGATGGGATATTCGCGCACGATGTTTTCGAGCGCGACGTCGAGATAGGGGTCGGCGAGCTGGTTCAGGGCGCGCCGGCGGGATTCAGGATCGAGTTGCACGCGAGTTGCTCCGGCTGATGGTCACGCGAGACAGGTGGTCAAGGCGTTGAAGCTCCATTCTGCCACGAGTCCGTTGATCAGGCCGGCGGCGGGCCCGACGACGGTGAAGAGGTTGTTGGATCCGACCGGGCCCCAGGTGAGGACGGGCATGTAGCCGGTGGCTTCGGAGTATTCCTCGTAGTAGGTGATGAGGTAGTCGGAGGCGGGGGCGAGATCGGCGACGAAGGCGCGGGGCGCGGCCGAGCCTGGGGGGCCTTCCCAGGTGAGCTGGGAGGCGTCGATTTTGCGGGCGACGGTTTCGGGGGTTTCGCCGTTGGCGAGGACGAGGGCGTTGATGACGAGATCGGGGAAGCCGCTGCCGCCGGCGGGCATGTAGCTGATGAATTCTGGGCGGGCGCCGGACTCGGAGGCGTTGCTGCTGAGGGAATCGAAGCCGATGGAGGCGGGGGCGGCGGTGGTTCCGGCGGCGATGAAGCAGGCGGGGGCGACGGCGGTGATGGATGCGATGGCTTCGGCGAAGAGCTGCGCGGGGGGGACGCCGGTGCGATCGGGGATGGGGAGGGGATCGAGGGCCTGGCCGGCTTCGAGGGTGATTTGCTGGATGAACTCTGGGCTGCGGCCGAAGAACCAGCGCCAGGAGCCATCGGCGGCGGGGACGAGGCGGACGATTTCATCGACGGTGGCGCCGTTTGCGAAGGTTTGGGTGTAGGCGATTTCGGCGGTTTGGGGGTAGGTGCGGCCGGTGACGGGCCAGGTCCAGGAGACGAGGGCGGCGCCGGTGATTTGGGCGGGGTTTGGGCCGTTTGGGGCGAAGTAGGTTTGGTACCAGTAGGCGACGGTGGCGCGATCGACGGTGAGCTGGGAATCGGGATGGAGCTGGTCGTAGAGGGCGTTCCAGGCGGATTGGGATTCGAGGACGGAGAGTTGCTGGGCGACGCTGCTGGCGGCGGCGAGATCGATGGTTTGGGCGCGGGTTTGGCTTGGCGCGGCGGCTGCGACGAGGAGGGATGCGACGAGTATGGAGAGGAGGGCCAGACGGACGCGCACGATGGGTTCCTTTCGCGAGGGGGCGTGTATGAATGGTAGGCGATTGCTGTGCGATGTCAAGCGTTGGCGGGGCGGCGAGCGGGCGGCAGGCGGCGGATGGGCGCGCGATTGGCGAGGGTTTTGCGCGAAGTGGGCACCTGCGAACGGCTTGCGTCAGAAATTGGGGACCACTCTCCTCGGGCCGGGAGGACGAGACGGGTATGGCTTCGCCCTGGACGGATGCAGAGCATCTTGATTTTCTCGATGAGCGATCACCGTTTTTTGGATCGGTCCGCGCATGGAGCCTTGGGTGACGGCGGGGAGCCGGGCGGGTAGCACTGGGGCACTGCCCAGGCATGCATCTGTCCGCCGATATTGCCGCTTGTGTGCTAGAATAGAACATGCGTTCTGTTTTGTCAAGGGTGACGGAGCGGAAGGGTGCGGCAGATTTTGGTAATCGCGACCATCTCGCAGCGGAGCGGAACGTGATGACCTAAGATGGACGCCCCCGCGTCGTCTCCCCGGGAGGTCCCGATGGCTGTGTCCCCCGATCCTGACCAGCTGGCCGAGCGCGCCCGGCAGATTGCCGAGGCACTGCAGGCGTTCCGTGCCGATTCCCCGGATGCTACCTTCACCGAGCTGGAAGACGCGGTTGACACCGCGTTGTCAGAGCTGCGGCGCGACCTGCTTGCCGCGCAGGTGGCTGCGCACCCATTGCGGGATTCCAGGGGCGGCCCGCCCCCACAGTGTCCCGACTGTGGGGCGGCGCTCCTGAGCCATTGGGCAGGCGCAGCGCACGGTGGTGACCCAAGGCACGACGGGTCTGACGATCACACGAACGGGGACGCTGCTCGGCCTGTGGGCGCGAGCTTTTCCCCTGGATGAGGCGTTGGGACTGCTGCCGGGCAAATGGAGTCCCCGGATTCAGCGGGTGGTGGTGCGGTTGGGGAGTATGGTGCCGTTTGGGCAGGTCCCCGATCCTGCAGATGGTCGGACGCGTCTCCGTCTCGCGCGCCAGTGTGCAACGGTTGACCGAAACCGCCGGCGACGCCCTCGTGCACGCGGAGCAGGCTGCGGCCGAGCGCATCACCCGTGACCTGCCACCGGACCCGGTCGGTGCCCGCTGCCAACAGGTCAGTGTCGATGGCGCGATGGTACCGATCGTGGGTGGCGAGTGGCGCGAGGTCAAGACCATGGTCATTGGGGATCTGACCAATGGTGATGGTCATGCCCGGCAGCTGTCGTATGTTGCGCGCATTGCCCCGCTCGAGGCGTTTGTGCAGGTGACCACGGCAGAACTGCATCGCCGGGGCACCTTTGCCGCCGAGACGGTGGTGGCCGTGGTCGATGGAGCGGCCTGGTGCCAGCAGGTCTACGATTACCATCTGCCCCATGCAGTGCGCATCTTGGACTATCCCCATGCCGTGGAACATCTGACCCGGGCGGCCCAGGCGTGTTTGGTCCAGGTTGTGGCGGCGGACGATTGGCTGCGCAGTGCACCGAACTGCGGGAGGGGTCGGCGGCAGTGGTCTACCAGGCCGTGAGTCAATTGCCGGTCACCACGCGTTGATCCCACCAGGCGTATCGGGTGATGCGGCAGGTGGAGTATCTGCGCACCCGATTGGCGCACCTGGCCTGGCCGACCGCCTCTTGCGCAGGGTATCCCATTGGTAGCGGTATTGTCGGCGCAGGTCGTGGTCGGGCCATCAAAGGGCCGGGATGCATTGGACGGTGGCGCATGCCAATGCGCTGCTGGCGCTGCGTGGGATGCTGTGTAGTCAACGCTGGGCGGAGGGCTGGGCGCAGGTGGTGCAGCAGCGCACCGTACAGCGCCAGCGGCCCATCGTCGATCCATGTCCGGGGCACCCAGCGCCCGTCCGCGGCCAGCGGCTGTCGCTCCGGACCACCCTGGCCAAGCTCGGCGGAGCCAATCCCTATTTCACCAACGGCAAACCCAATGCGTCCCATCCCTACAAGAAGGACTACGCCCGCAAATACGGCACCACCGACCGGGCGGCAAGCCAGCCCAGTACCAAATTGTGAGCCGCACCCGGAGCGGAAACGGGAAGTGGGAAATGCG
Organism: Thermomicrobiales bacterium; assembly: GCA_041390825.1. Lineage (NCBI taxonomy): Bacteria > Pseudomonadati > Thermomicrobiota > Thermomicrobia > Thermomicrobiales > Thermomicrobiales bacterium. The sequence goes on along the minus strand of JAWKPF010000020.1, from coordinate 25,748 downwards.
GGAAATGGGGGAGGTTGTTTCATGGGACGGGCTTATCGGAACAAGCAGGCGGGGAGCGCGGCGTGCGGGCTCGATGGGCAGTGGGCGGAGCGGAAAGCCCTTGACCCATCTGCGCCGCGCCAGAGTGCGGCAGCGGTGGATTCTGGAGCATCAGGGGTGGGTATTGCTGACGACAGGTGCGCTGGAGGGTTGAAGGAGCGGCAGTGCGCGATGCCGGAATGCGGATGGGCGATCAGCCGAAGCTTGTTCTGCGGGTACCACCATTCGACGGCGGTGGGGGAGGCGGGGAGCAAAGAGCTGCGGATGCTGACCCGTGAGATGGAGCGGATGGGGCGGATTACGGACAAGCAAAAGAAGAAGGCGGCGGTGGGGCGATTCCGCAGAAAGCGGGTGGAGAGCGGGGATTTCACCGTTCTGTTCTCAGGAAAAATGCAGCAGACAATCGAACGGGCGGCCGCGGACGCCGAGCTGGGAATGGAACTGGGGGCGTTGCGGGTGGCGATGGCGCTGGCTATTCAGGAAATCGACGATCCAGAGCGAATGAGTATGGCGATCAGCCGGTTGGCTAACGCTAGTGCGCGGACGATACTGGCGGGCGAACACAGCTCGGAAAAGGGAAGTTGGTAGCGGTTAGCGCGGGCGAGGGCTTCGCTGTGAGTTGGACCGATGCGGGATGCCTTGGGCGGCAATGCTACTGAAATGGTAGTATCAGCATGCCCACCAATTCACTATGTCTTTGTTGCGCCAATGGGCCAGTCGGCGGTGTTCATGCTGAAGGGATTTCTGGTCGAGCGCTCTTTGCTCAAGAATCGCAATGATCCTAGATATGGAACGCGCTGCAGTACGGAGTGTCTGCTCTACTTCGAGTGTTGTCAACCTGGAAGCTGCTTTGTCTGAACGGATCGAAAAATGAGAGTGCTTGTCACGGGAGCAGCGGGCTTTATTGGCTCCCATCTTGTACAGCGACTTCTTCGCGATGGTCACGAGGTTGTCGGGGACTGGACCATCTCTACAGGGTATCAGCAGGACGTGGACCGGATCGACGGAGACTTCGAGTTCATCCAGAGAGGGAGATCTGCGGAACGAGAAAGGGATCTGCGCCGAGCGGTGCGCGGTCGAGCTGGTCTATCACCAGGGGGCGCTGGCATCGGTGCCGCGATCGATCGCCGATCCGCAGACCACGTTCGCCGTCAATGTGACGGGAACGCTCAATCTGCTGGTGGCAGCGCGCAGCCGCCGGGGTGCGACGGCTGGTCTTCGCGTCGTCTTCGTCGATGTCTGCCCGGTTACGGTTTCTCAAGCATGAAGGGTCCACGCCCAATCCGCTGTCGCCCTATGCCGTCTCGAAGCTAAGCGCCGAGCAGCTCTGCACGGTGTTCAACGATCTCTTCCGATATCGAGACGGTGAGCCTGCGGTATTTCAATGTTTTCGGCCCGTATCAGGATCGGATTCTCCCTATGCGGCGGTGATCCCCAAGTTTTGCGGGCGCTGGCGGAAGAGACGGCCGATCGTCTTTGGGGACGGAGAGCAATCGCGCGGGTTCACGTACGTGGATGATGTGGTGAACGGAAACATGCTGGCGGGAACGGTTCCGGCGGCGGCCGGCCGGGTGATGAACGTGGCGGCGGATCGATCGGTCAAGCGTGAATATGGCGTTGGCCATGATCTGCGGATTGCTCGACCGGCCGGTGGAGCCAGATCACCAGCCATGACGAGATGTGATTCGCGCGTGATCGAGCTGGCCAGAGCGGTGCTCGGGTTCGAATTGCAGGTCCCATTCGAAGACGGCGTGGCGCACGGTGGACGCGTTTCCGCGGGTCTATCAAGTAGCCGTGGCTTGGTAGAAACGAAAGGAACACGTCGTACGATGCAGGTCGCCGAGAAGAGCGCAACAGCCACCTATGATACATTTACTGAACGGGATCGACCAGCGGACTGCGGTCTTTGGCGTGATCGGGCTGGGATACGTTGGATTGCCGCTGGCGACCGCGTTTTGCCGAGGCGGGGGTTCCGCACCATCGGTTTCGATATCGACGAGCGCACGGTCGGCACGCTCAGCCGGGAGTGCATATCCGGATGTGGCGCCCGAGACCGTTGCCACGCGCTGTGGACGACGATCGCTTCATAGCGACGACCGATATGCGCCGCCTGGCCAGAAGCCGACATCATCTCCATCTGCGTGCCGACCCCGCTGAGCAAGACGCGCGATCCAGATATTTCCTATGTGCAAGCCGCCACCGAGGCCGTGGCGGCGACCTTGCGACCCGGGCGCTCGTGATCCTGGAAGGCACGACGTATCCTGGCACGACGCGCGAGGTGATCTTGCCGCAGCTGGAGGCGACCGGACTCGAGGCGGGACGAGATTTCTTCCTGGCGTTCTCGCCGGGCGGATCGACCCCGGCAACCCCACCTATGTCACCAACACACCAGTCGGTGGGGGCCTGGAGCCGCGTTCGACCGAGCTGAGCGCGCGTTTCTATGAGACCGCGATCGACGATGTGCTGGTGTCCACACCGGAAGCGGCCGAGATGGTGAAACTGCACGAACACCTTCCGCGATGGGCCTTGCCTTAACCCAGACGAGACCGCGATGATGTGCGACAAGCTGGGGATCGACGTGTGGGAGGTGATCGAAGCGGCCAAGACGAAGCCAATTCGGTTCATGCCGTTCTACCCGGGCCCAGGGATCGGCGGACGCATTCCCGCTCGATCCGCACTATCTCTCTCCTGGAAGATGCGTAATCTCAACTACAAGGCGCGTTTCATCGATTTGGCTAGCGAGATCAATGCCAGTATGCCGGAGTACTGGGTCCGCAAAGTGGCTGCGGCGCTCAGCGAGCAGGGAAGAGCGTCAAGGGATCGAGGATTCTGGTAGTCGGGGTCGCCTACAAACCGGATGTCGACGATATGCGGGAGTCTCCAACACTGGACATCATCGCGTTGTTGCAGGAGATGGGAGCCGAAAAGTTCGATATCATGATCCGTATGTTGCGCGTATTACTATCCGGGAGGCAGCGGATGTCTTCCTGCCGATTGACGTCAGGCACTGCTGGGAGACACGGATATCGTCCTGATGATTGCGACCAAGCACGCGACGGGTCGGCCCGACCTGGTTTGGTGGAAGGGCGTATACCCTGCTCGATGCCTGGCATGCGATCGATGAACGAAGTTGGTAGAACCGAACTCGCTCCCATCTCTGCTCCCGGACTTTCCCTCCGGAAGAATTTTTCCTGGACAGCGTTTGGCAATATACGTCTATGCCTGCCTCGTGGGGGATCATCGCGGTTCTCGCCAAACTCACCGATGCCGAATCGTGGCCGCCACTTGGCAGTTGCTGCCCCCATCTCGATGTTCTTTCAATTGCAACTGCGGGGAGTGCAGGCTACCGATGCCAGGCGTTCGTATGAGTTTTCCGACTACCTTACGTTACGCGTTTTGACGACGATTGCCGCTCTGTTCGTTTCGTTCATCGTGATTGGAATGAGCCATCTGAGTAGAAGCGCTCTCGTCGTCGTGGTGCTCATCGCCTTGGCAAAGGCAGTCGATTCGCTGAGCGACGTCTTCTATGGCGCGCAAACCGCCAGAAGAACCGAATGGATCTGATCGCCAAGGCAACGATGGCCAATGGTGCGCTTTCATTGAATTCTCCTGTGCCTTGGCATTCTCATTACCGGGCAGCTCTGGGTTGGCGTTATTGGCTATCTGATCGGATCACTGGTCCCACTGGTGGTCTTCATCATCCCAACTCAACAGCACTTTCTGATCAACGAAGGTAACGCAAACAGCTGGTTTCAATTGGATCCGAAGCAGATGACCAGCCTGGGGCGGCTGGCTCTACCGCTCTGGAATCGTCATGTTGCTGATTTCGCTCACCACCAATGTTCCCGCTATGTAATCGAACATCAGATTGGCACTACCGAACTTGGTATCTTTTGCGGCGCTGGGATATCTAATCGTAGCTGGCACGACCGTGGTCGGGGCGCTCGGTCAGGCAGCCAGCCCACGGCTGGCAATGATCTATGCAACCGGTGATTATCGCCGTTTTCGCCGGATGATGACCGCACAACTGGCAGCCTTGGGATTCGGCGTCGGGCTGGCCGGTGCCTTGATTGCAGCAGTATTGGGTTCTCGAATTCTCAATTGCTCTATACGGCGGAATATGCCAGACTATACGAATGTGCTCCTGATCCTGACAATTGCAGCCGGAATTGAGTTTCGCCGCGTCGTTCGCCGGTTACGCCATGACGGCAGCGCGGAGTTCACCGTCCGGGTATGATTGACGGTGCTCGTCGTCAGCGTTCTAGCATCGATGGCGTTGATTCCATTATATGGTTTGGCCGGAGCGGCCGTTGGACTTATTGCAACAGGCACGACGCAACTGGGATGTGCAACCATCGTACTCTCTATCGCGCCACGACTATCGTGCAAGACGCTGAATATGACTACGCGAAGCAAGATACAGACTCCACGTCGTCGGAGCGATGAGATCGGTAAAACGGCTGATGCATGTGCTCTTGAAATATCGACCGCGATCGTTTTCAGTTCGATTTTCTGGTCCACTCGACACAGCCGGCTGCTTACGATAACGAAATCCGGTCGCTCGGCGGTCGTATCTTGCCCTGCCCACGCGAAGCTCGGACCGGTCTATGCGACCGGGTTCTTACGGCTGGTCCATACGAATGGGCCCTACGATGTGATCCATAGCCACGTCCATCATTTCTCTGGGGTAACCCTGGGCCTTGCAAGGATTGCCGGCATTCCAGTTCGCATTGCGCACAGTCATAGCAACACATCACAACTCGATCAACCAAGCCCGACCCTTGCGGTTATCTGAAGGCTACGGAGACGCAATTGATCGAGTCGCAACACTGAAAATCGCCGCGAGCGAACCAGCCGCGGTCGCACTCTATGGTCGTTCATGGAGATCCGATCCTCATTGCACCATAATGTACTACGGTGTCGACCTTCAGCCATTCGAATCCCACGATCAAGGTAGGTCGCTGAAGACAACTGGGAATTCCGAACAATGCCTGGATCGTTGGACATGTTGGTAGTTTCAGACGCCCGAGAAAACCACCAGTTCATTGTCGATATTGGCCAGAATTCTGGCGTCGCGGGCTCCCAGTGGTTGTATTGTTGGTCAGGGACGGCCCCGAACGAGAAAACATTAAGCAGTATGATCAACAGGATAACTTCATCGATCAGACTTGCTGGACTACAGCCTGAAGTACCACGAATAATGCTGAGCTCAATGGATATGTTTATTCTTCCATCTCTCTATGAAGGTCTGCCCATTTCATCGAAGCCCAAGCGCCAGGTCTGGTCTCTTCTCTTGTAAAGTCACTCGTGAGGTCAGGATCGTCGACGGAATACATGATTTTGCCAATCGATGATCCTGCCGTGTGGGCGAATCGTATCCTTGAAGTCGGCATATGTGGCTGCTGCGAGTAAATCGGTCACTCGAAACCGTACGGCAAAGTTCCTTCAATATCGTGGTTAGTACCAACCAACTACGTCTCTCACATACTGACGGACAACGGAAAAGCGCACGATGCCGGAGGCGGATACAGGAGGACATTGATCACCGGAGGAATGGCAACTACTTACCAGCCCCACACCAAGGTATCGAGGAAGGCGCGAGCAAGTACCGCTCTCTCCGGTGATATCGACATGACCGACGGACTGCTTTCACTGAGACTTTCAGCCGCTGTTCTCATGGCGTTCCTATTCGAATATCCCGAAACTCGCCATTGGTTCGTTATCCCCACGACCTTCTGGGGTCTTGGTCGAACCGATGCTTGGTCCGCTGGATGCGAGGGGAGTTGAACCTCAGCCAGATTCGACGGAGATTGCGGGCATGGTCGGGTTCCACTTTTTCTTGCACTGGCCCCACTATTGACTCCCAGTGCTCGACAATTGGTGGGCGCCGTGGTTAAAACGCCCCACCCGATTGGCGGCCGTGGCTTAAGGATCATGAGTGCTCTCAATATTGCCGGACTCTTTTTCTATTGGCTCCACTCGTTCGATCGTATTCAACCATCGACGCAGTCGGGTCGGTCAGTGCGCTACTGGGAAATCAACCACAAACGGTTTGGACCGGTGCTTCTAGCTGCCCTACTTGCGACAGGACCTCCTTCTTGTGCTGTCAAGTTTGGAGGCTTAAGTGGCTATATCGCAGCATACGAAACTCTCTTGAGCATTTTCTGGCATGGGTTTTCTCTTCATGTTCTCAGGTGTTCCCATCCTACTGTTCATGGGCTATGCCATCGTAGCAGAAGATCGTCCTCGGTGGCGAAGTTGAGAGTCATCGTTGCGGCACTGCTCCTGTTTGTAGTGCTTCAGCACCGCCTGTTGGTCTGCGCGGGAGCAGAAGCAATACAGTATGGGGGCTGTTTTGGTCTGCTGGCATAATTGTACTTCTGGATCCGGCCATTTGGAAGAAATTCGTTCTGGTTGGCATGGCGTTCGTGGTCTCGTTTATGTTTGTCTATGGATTCTATAAGGCATATGGTGGCGATGTCGTCGAGGTCTATCGCGATGCGGGCAGTGTGAGCGTGTTGGAATCGAATTCCGGTCGCTCGTGGGAGGGGCTGCTGCTTGGCGACTTGTCTCCGGAGCTATACGCAAGCATTTGTCGCCTATCGGCTGAGCGAGGTTCCATCGCATGGCGGATATCGGTTTCTGGGTTCGACTTATCTGAATGCCGTTATGATTCTAATTCCCGATTCCTTGCCAATTCCGCGGCCACCGGACAAAACAAGCGCTGGCAGATTTGATGTATGGAGTTGGCGGAGGTCCTTCTGGTTACCAGATCTTCCCCTGGGTGTATGGATTGCTGGGTGAAGATGATCAATTTTGGAATCTGGGTGGCGCCGCTAGCATTTCTTTTCTGGGGAGGTGCAGTGGGACTCACACGGACCTGGCTAACCCTACCCTGGCGATGTCTGGCGCGCGCTGGCTATTGATGCCATTTTACAAATCAATGGAAAGTTATGCTTTATTATACTTATACAAACTTATGTATGTCATGTCGCATCTTCATGTCGTATTAATGATCCTACTTAGATAATTTGGTGTTCTCTACAGTCAAGAACGGCGCTGTTCCATTCCCTAGTTGTGTTTCTGATGACAGATCGATTTGCCAGAACGAAGCATGGCGGCTGAGAATTTCTGAAGAATCGTTACCAGTAACCTCTATGAGTCTAGAGCAGAACTGATGAAGATCCGAATGGAGCCGTAAACTGATGCGGGTCAAAATTACGACCGAATCACGATTCTTAATGACTTCAGACAAAGTGGTCTGGACGAATTGGTTCGGAGTATACCGCTTCTGGCGGCGCTATTTGGATGTCTTCGATGAGGTCGAGATCGTAGGGCAGGTTCAACGAGTTGATCGAGTTGATGAGCGACTACAACAAGTAACCGGGCCGTCGGTAAGTCGACAGGAGTGACCACGTATATCGGTCCGAGGGAGTACACCTACTTCGATCGCGCGCAGTTCGGAGCGATGTACGCCGGGCGATCGTACCCGGCGATGCTGTGATCCTGCAGGGACCAGGGCGAATCTCCGAGGTGGCGGCCGGCGCCCTCGAGCAAGATCAACCATATGGCATCAGATTGGTCGGTGATCCTCACGAAGTTTTTGCTGCCAAAGCCAACCGCGTCCGCTCAGGCCGTTTTCCGTTGGCAAGCTACCCACGCGGCGCAACGACTGGTACGCGACGCGTGTGCTGTGTCGTACGTCGGCGGTCATGTCCTGCCGGCACGATATCCTGCCAGACGCACTGGTTACGCTTATTCTTCCATTGCCCTGGAACACGATCATTTCGTGTCCGAGCCTCTACGAGCGTCCCATTTCAAGAGTCTATATTGGTCTCCGTCGGCTCGCTTGCCCAACCATATAAGGGCATGGACATTCTGATCGACGCCCTCGTTCTTGTGAAAAACATTCCCAAGGATCAATTGCGTATTGTGGGTGACGGTGTTTATCGGTCACAGCTGGAAGCATCGAGCCCGCCTTCGGCCTATGGATCGTGTGATGTTCCTTGGCCAACTCCCGGCTGGGGGCGCAATACGGCAGCAACTCGACGATGCGACGCTTTTGTGCTTGCTTCTCGCACGGAAGGACTCCCCGAGCCATGATAGAAGCAATGGCACGCGGTTTGCTATATAATTGGAACTACTGTAGGCGCTCCCTGGTGCTTCCACCCGAAGATATGTTCCCCCAGGCGACATCATGCGCTGGCAAACAGTCATCGCAATGTTGCGTGACCCTGTTCGGATCACGGGACATGTCCGCGAGAAACCTTGCTGGCCGCAGATTACAGGGACGAAATATTGCGGGCACGAAGAAACGCATTCTATCGGTATATTCGTGAACAGACCGAAGCATGGCGGTAGCGTTGAAGCTCGTCCATATCACCACCGTTCCCCAATCCAGATTTTTCTGCGAGGACAAGTCTCATTTATGCGGGATGCAATGGTTTTCGGTCGCCGCCATCTCCTCGCCCGGTCCCGAACTGACTGCCTGGATGGAAGCAGAGGGTATCGAAACGTTCGCGGTACCGGTGGGCGGCGAATCACCCCCCTGCGCGATCTCGGTTCGATCCTGGCTATTCGCAAGCAACTGCGAATCTGGAGTCCGGCAATCGTTCGCTGCCCACACCCCAAAGCGTGAAATGCTCGCGGCCACCTTTAACGCACCGGTCGCATCTATCATCCACGGGTTCCCTATATGGCCGCTGCCGGCAGGAAACGGATATCTACAAAAACCACCGAACGCATCTCATAGAAATCTAGCTCATCGAGTGTTTTGCGTCCAGCCCGTCGATTCGGGAATTCGCAATCGCCGAGGGGGGTTTGTCCCGCCAGTAAAATCGTGGTCTTCGGTGGTGGCAGCTGCAACGGCGTCGATGCTACTGTGCATTTCGACAGTTTTCCCCGGAGAGCAAGCGAGCACTGCGTGCGAATCAGACTCTCAGATGTGATCCTCGTCATTGGGTTTGTCGGCTGCATCGTGCGAGACAAGGAATTCACGAACTGGCCACCGCCTGGTCCATTTGCGGGAACGTTATCCGCAGGCGAAACTGGTGTTGGTTGGTCTGGTCGAACCACAGGATCCGGTCGAGCCAACCATCCTGCATTCGTTCCAAAACGATCCACGGGTCGTCATGACTTTGGGCCGGTCGATGAAACGAACCAATACTATTCGCTTTTCGATCTTGTCGTTTTGCCTAGCTATCAGGAAGGCTTTTGCGGGAACGTTTCATTATTTCTTGCGATGGAAGTACCTGTCGTCGCGACCCGAATTCCAGGATGCATCGATGCGGTCGAGGATGGCGTGACCGGAACGTTGGCGCCAGTTCACGATGCCGGTTGCATTGGCGACGGCAATTCGCCTCTATCTCGATGATCCTGAATTGCGGAAGCGGCATGGGAAAGCGGGGCGCGAACGTGTGCTGCGCGAGTTCCGGCAGGGGAGGTGATCTGGGAGTCCACTATCGAGAGTATTGCCGCTTGTGCGAAAAGGGCTTGCCTATCCCAGCGGCTCAGGGGCAGTCACGGAATAGCTTCTCGAATAGGCTCGGTGCAAACCGATGCCTGATGAAATTCACCAAACGCCGCTGTGATGAGGAATCCCGGGTGCGGCGATGCCACGATGGTTGATCTCATCTGTTCTGACAGCGACTGCTGAACGGAAGAACTCGTCTTTGTGAGATGACGGGTGACCAATCTCTTTGACCACCTGCACCGTCACATTGGACTGATCAAAGAGCACCTGGAGATCGCGTGCCAGTCCGCGATGAGCAATACAAATCAGATCGAACTGGAGCTTCCTGCTCGTTTCTTCGATGGTTCCGGTGTAGCGGTACTTGACTTGCGCCCAGCCCGTGACTCCAGGCTACACCGTCTGGAGCGCGCCAGTTCGGAATTTCCGCTTCGAGGATTTTCACGAACTCCGGGCGCTCGGGACGCGGGCCAACCAGCGACATCTCGCCGCGGAGCACATTCCACACTTGTGGTAGTTCGTCAATGCGGGTCTTGCGCATGAAGCTGCCAACGCGCGTGACGCGATCGTCGCCGGCGGCGGCTTCGCGCACACCATCCTTTTCGGCGTCGTTGCACATGGAGCGGAGCTTCCAGATGGTGAATGCCTTGCCGTTTTCCCGACGCGCGCCTGTTTGTAGAATCGGGCCGGGCGATCAGTCCGATAATCGATTACGAGGACAGGCAGCGCGACCAAGAGGACGGAGCCGATGACCATGGCACCAGCGATATCCATACAGCGCTTCGTCCCCAGTTCATAGAAGGTTTGACTGCTCCAGTACCAGGACCTGGGGCTCCGCAACCCTCAAGGGGATCCGGAGCGGAAGTTTCGCTGTGCGACGACGTTGATCGATGGAAACGACATTGTGGGGCGCAATTTCTTCGCGTAGGTGCAGTGTTAGCCATCAGCGTGCCCCCTTTCTTGAGAGCGGCTGGAATTGTGCGTGCAAGAATGGCAAGATCGACCAGCGCTACTTCGGCGGATGTATTCGAGATCGAGATCGACCCACTGAGCAAAGCTCAGATCGGACCGGCCAGAAACTTGCCAAGTCCCGTGACTCCCGGCTGAACTGAGAGACGGCGCGCTTCACGCAGGGTGTAGGCGACAGTTTCCTCCGGCAATGGCGGGCGTGGACCGACCAGGGACATCGTGCCGTCCAGGACATTCAAAACTGTGGGAGCTCGTCAAGGCTTGTCGTGCGCAGGGCAATACCCAATGGGCGTGATGAGCGGGCTCTCTTCTTCCGGTTTGACAATTGGATCGGTTGGGTCGATCGCGAGAGTTGCCGCTAGCGGCTTCGTCGAGTTTGGCATCCGCCCCGGGCACCATCGTGCGGAATTTGTAGAGGGTAAAGGGGTGGCCGCCGAGGCCGAGGCGGGTTTGGCGGTAGATGACGGGGCGGCCGGAGGTGATGAGGATGGCGAGGGCGATGACGAGGAAGACGGGCGCCAGGACGATGAGGGCGGTGGCGGAGAGGAGGACGTCGGTGGCGCGTTTGACGCGGGCGTAGATGGGGTTGGTGTGCGCGATGGGCACGAGGAGCGGGCGCGCGTCGTGCGGCGCGAAGCGGCTGTCGGTTGCGGTTGGATCGGATTGTTGCGCCGCCAGGTCCGGAAGCGTTGCCACTTGTCCCCTCCCCAGGTGTGGACGAGTGTGAAACAGATCGGATTCGATGCACGTTCCCAAGCCCGGTTGCATTCGCTGGCCCAGGAGCGAGTGCGAACACGTTCGGACGGCTTTTCTCAGCGGCGGCTGATTGTTGGCCCTCGCTGATAGAACGACGTCCCGAATGTGTTGTGGGCTAGACGAGAGTATAACGGACTCTCAGCCAGGTTCAAGGTGGTTGATGCGCATTTGTGATGCTGTTTCCGGAAAATCCAGGCATCGAAGCGGAAAAACTTGCGCATTCCGGGCGCATGCGCTGCGCGATTACCCGTCTTCGCGGCCCATGAGCTCGTCGACTTTGGCTTGCACGTCTTCCGGGGTGGAGACGACGTAGGAGAGGGGGAGGCCGAAGAGGGGGTCGATGATGGGGCCGTAGACGACGTCGCCGGGGATGGTTTGCAGGGTGAGGCCGTCGCTGGAGCAGTTGCCCTGGTAGAACTGGGCGAGGGCGACGAGCTGGTCGAGCGAGAGATCGGTGCGCATGTTGTCTTCGAGGGCGGGGAGGAGGCGGTTGGCCTCGGCGAGGAGGTTTCGGCCGCCGGCGGTGGCGATGAGGGCGCGGATGAGCTCTTGCTGGCGTTGGATGCGGCCGAAGTCGCCGTCGGGGCCGCCGCGGTAGCGGGCGTGGCGGAGGGCGGTGGCGCCGTCGATGGTGTGGGTCCCGGCGGGCACGGCGGGTGAGGCGAGGTTTTCCGGAACGGTGATGGTGACACCGCCGACGGCGTCGACCAGGTCTTCGAAGCCGGTGAAGTCGATCAGGGCGTAGTGGTCGATCTCGATGCCGAGGTAGAGCTCGACGACGAGCTCCTCGTAGGGGATGCCGCCGAGCATGAGGGCGTGATTGATCTTGGTTTCGCCGTAGCCGGGGAGCTCCACGAGGGAGTCGCGCGGGATGGCGAGACCGCGGCAGGCGCCGGTTTCGGGGTCGAGCCGCAGCACCATGAGGGCGTCGGGCCGCACGCCGATGTCGATGGCGGAGCCGGGGCGGGCGTCGACGCCCATGATGAGGATGGTCATGGGGTCGGTTTTCGGGTCGGAGATGCCGGCGGCCACGGCGGCGCCCTGGGCGGCGTCTTGCACATTGCCGCCAGCGCCGCGCAACCCGTCGAGGATGCCGCCGCTGTCTCCGTCGTCATCGTCGTCGCTGGTGGGGGTCGATTGCAGCGAACCGGCGGTGTGGACGAAGACGCCGGCGCCGGGTGTCGGGGTCGGGACGGGGGCGATCTTGTTCTGCGCGGCTTCGGCGATGGCGGTTTGGGCGGGGCCGGTATCGAAGGTCATGCCGGCGGCCATCATGCTTTCGGCCTGGGATTCGCCGTCGATGGTGGGGGTGGGGCTCGCGGCGCCCGCTGCCGCGACGGCCTCGGTGGTTGCCTGGGGGGTGGAGGTGGGTTGTGGTTCCTGCACGACGGCAATGGCGGTTTGCCGGGCGGGTCCGCCTGGGCTGGCGCCTTCGTAGTGGGGGATGACCACGGTGGGGGCGGGGGCGTCCGGGTTGCGTGTGGGGAGCACAACGGTGACCAGCGGCACGGGCGAGCCGTCGACGTCCTGCGCGGTTTGGTCCTGGATCTGGGCCGGCAGGGTGCTGACCGCGTTCAGGTTGCCCATGGTCTTGTCGAGCCGCCAGGCGCCGAATGCCGCAGCGCCGACGATCAGGAGAAGGAGGGCTGCCGCGATGCGCACCGGCCAGCGGTTGTACCACTTCTTTCGCTTCGAGCGGCGGCGGGAGCTCCCTTGGCGGCGCGTTTCGTCCGATGTGGGGAGCTCGAACGGTTCCGCGCTGGCCGGAGGCGCGGTCTGCAGGACCGCGCCGCACCGCTCGCAGAACTGATCTGCCGGCTGGACGGTGGCGTTGCAGATCGGGCATCGCATGGGGATGTTTGGCGTAACCAGGATCGTGCTCCTCGGAAATGGTGCAGCAAACTCGAATGAATGGGCGCTGGAGATTGTACGCGATGGTTCGAAGTGGGCTGCCGAGCAATGTGGCCCATGGCGGAATTTGGCAGCGAGCGGGAACCTAGCGCTTCATCCAGGGGTCGAGGGCGTCGCGCAGGCCGTCGCCGAGGAAGTTGAAGGCGAGCACGGTGAGCGAGAGGACGACCGCCGGGAAGAGGAGCATATGCGGGTGGGCGCGCATGCTGGGGATGGATTCGCTGATCATCAGCCCCCAACTTGGCATGGGCGGGATGACGCCGAGCCCCAGGAAGCTGATGCCGGCTTCGGCGAGGATGGCCAATGGAATGCCGAGCGTGGCGGCGACGACGATCGGGGCCACGGTGTTTGGCAGGAGATGACGGAACATGATGCGTCCGCTTCCGGCGCCGAGCGCGCGGGCGGCTTCCGCAAATTCACGCTTCTTCAAGGAAAGCGTGTTCGCGCGCACGATACGGCACACGGTCAGCCATCCGATAATGCCGAGCCCGATGTAGACACCAACCAGGCCGCCGGTTTTCTCGTCGAGCCGCGCGACGCCGCTCCAAACACCGGTTGGTTCGCCAGAAAACGTTCCTCGCAGATAGGTCATGATGATGATGACGAAGAGCAACGAGGGAATTGCGTACAGCACGTCGACGGTACGCATGATGGCGGTGTCGGTCCGGCCCCCGAAGTAGCCCGCGATCAACCCAGCTGGCACGCCGATGAGCATGATGACGGTTTGCACGACGATCCCGACGGTCAGCGAGATGCGCGCGCCGAAGATGAGGCGGATCAGGATGTCGCGGCCGAGCTGGTCGGTGCCCATCGGATGCGCCCAACTCGGACCCTGCGTGACTGCGGCGTAGTCCTGCTGGGCGTAGGTGTACCGGTAGAACTCCGGCACGATGATCGCAATAAGCGACAGCGCGATGAGAAAGAGCGCCGAAACCATGGCCAGCCGATTGCGGCGCAAGCGATGAAAGGCGCTGGTCCAGAACCCATCGGATTGCTTGGTTGCGGTTTCCCGCAGCAGGCTCGGATCGGTGAGCGCGGCGGTGGTCATCAGTTCGACATTCGTGGGTCGAGCAGCGGATAGAGCAGATCGACGACGAGGTTCATCACTGCCACCACCGTGCCATAGAGAAGCACCGTGCCGAGAATGACCGGGTAGTCGTGCTTCGTGATGCTATCGACGAAATAGCGGCCGATACCCGGAACCTGATAGACCGTCTCCACGAAAAACGATCCGGTGATGACGTCGGCCAGGACGATGCCGGAGACCGTAAGCACCGGCAAAAGGGCATTCCGCAGCGCATGGGTGGCAATGACCGTCGTGCTCGAGAGTCCCTTGGCTCGGGCGGTGCGGACATAGTCCGCGGAGAGGACTTCCAACATGCTCGAACGCATATAGCGAGCCAGGACGGCAGCCGGATAGAGCGCCAGGGCAATCGAGGGAATGATCGCTTTGGTGCTCCAGATGCCGTCCCATCCGCCCGTCGGCACGAGGTGGAGGGTATTGGCAAGGAGGAGCACCAGGAGAGAAACGGCGACATAGGTGGGGGTGGAGATCCCCAGGACGGAGATGAACCCGCTGAAATAATCGAAGAACGAATTGTGCTTGAGCGCGCTCAACACACCCAACGGGATTCCGATCGCGAGCGCGATCACCATGGCCAGCAAGCCAAGCTGCAGCGACACCGGAAAGGTCTCGCGAATGATGTCGGTCACCGACTGCGATCGCGAAGAAAACGACGGCCCGAAGTCGCCGTGCAGGATGTTCCAGAGATAGTCGAGATACTGCTGCCAGACGGGCTTGTCCAGCCCATATGCCTCATTCAGGCGCTCGAGCACGATCGGGGGCACCGGTTTTTCGCCTTGCGACCATGGGCCTCCTGGTGTGGCATGGATCAGGAAAAAGGTGAGCGTATAGATGACGAACAGGGTAGGAAGAAGAAAGAGCACCCGCCGGATGATATAGGCAGACCGGTTGTTCATCTGGTCACGTCAGTAGTCAAGCGCACGTCCAGCATCAAGCGCCCAGTGTCCAGCGCCGAGCTTCGCGCTCGGGACACTGGACGCTGGGCCCGTCGATCGGCCTAGTGTTCGGCGATCTTGATGGAGCGAAGATGCACCACCGAGAGAATGGGCAGCAGATAGAGGTCCTTCACCCATGGCTTGACCGCGCGTAAGGCTTTGCCGCGCATGTACGGGATGATCGCCGCATCGGACACGAGGATGACCTCCGCGTCCGAATACTGCTGCACGCGCTCTTCCTCATTGGTATTGATCACGGCCGCATTCACCAACTCATCGAACTCAGCGTTCGACCAGTGATTCTGGTAGTGGTCGGCTTCCGTGGTGAAGTTCTGGTTGAACCAGTTTGACGCGTCGGCGAAGTCGGAACCCCAGCTCCCGGTGTAGACGCCGAAGTTGGCGGTGGCACGGGACGCGCGCCAGTCGCTATACGCGTCCGGCTCGATCGGAGTGAGTTTCACCTTGATGCCGAGACCATCCTGCCATTGCGCCTGGGCAAATTGTCCGACGATGCTGTGCGGCGTGACATTCTGGAAGAAGAGCTCGAGCTCGATCGAGCTGGGGTCGATGCCGTTATCCGAGAGCAGCTTCTTGGCCTCCTCGACGCCAACCGACAGCGCGGCATCCGGGTTGTTGCCCGGGATGTCGGGCGCCAACACGGTATAGGCAGGGACGTACTCGTCCTTGAAGATCTCGTGCGTGAGGGTCTCGCGGTCGAGCGCTTTATAGAGCGCTTGCCGGAAGGGGATCGCATCGGTCGGCGCGATGGTGGTATCCGCTACGAGGAAATAGCAATTGGACATCGGGAACGTGATGAGCTCGGCCGCCAGCGCCGGATCGGCCAGAACCCGTTCCAGGTCCGGCCCTCCCGGCTCGGCGTAGTCGAGCTCATTGTTCTCGAATGAGGCGTAGGCTTGCGTTTCCTTGTCGTCGTAGATCCGATACGTCGCCCTGGTGACGGTCGGCTTCTCACCGAAATAGCTCTCGTTCAGCTCGACCACGAAGTTCTGATCGTGATTCCATTCGGTGAGCTTGTAGGGACCGTTGGTGACGATGTTCCCGGCTTCCACCCATTCCGCGCCTTTTTCGTCGATGACGTGTTTTGGCACGGGCATGTATGTCCAGGTGGAAGCGACCAGTGGGAAGAAGACCGTCGGGCCGTTCAACGTGACGACCAACGTGTAGTCGTCGGTCGCCTTGACACCGAGTTCAGAGATGTCCATTTCCCCGTTCTCGATGGCTTCGCCATTCTTGATGTAGGAGGTGACCGCCGGGGTGTATTGCGATGCGACCTCGGGATCGAGCACACGGGAGATGCTGTAGACAAAGTCGTTTGCGTTGAGGGGAGTCCCGTCCGACCAGGTCACTCCCTGGCGAATATGGAAGGTGTATTCGCTGGCATCCTCGTTGATGTCCCACGACTCAGCCACACCCGGCACAACCTCGCCGGTCACATTGTCGATGCGCACCAGGCCTTCATAGAGGTTGTAGAAGAGATAGATCTCGTCG
This sequence comes from Thermomicrobiales bacterium, assembly GCA_041390825.1. Lineage (NCBI taxonomy): Bacteria > Pseudomonadati > Thermomicrobiota > Thermomicrobia > Thermomicrobiales > Thermomicrobiales bacterium. The sequence goes on along the minus strand of JAWKPF010000020.1, from coordinate 9,076 downwards.
TCGCCGAACGAGATTCCTGGATCGAGGTTCGTGACGACGCCAATGGGAATTGCCATCTCCTGATTGGCGGCGAGTGGGCCGTCGTACATCTGCACGTCCGAACCGGCGGCTGGCGTGCCCTGAGCTAGGGCATCCAACGTGCGCGCTCCCAACGCGGTGAAGAGCGCACCAGAAGCCAGCGCATTGATCATCATCTTGCGGCGCGAGAATTGCGCCTCGGTCAGGCGGGTGGCAATGACAGCTTCGCGGGCGTTCTTGTCGGGGATGTTCAAGAGATTGCTCCTCCTAACGACGAATCGGTTCGGGAACGAGTCGCGCCTGGCTCGTGCGAGGAACGCGACGCAGGCGCTCGTTGCACTCCACCGATCGTGTGGTCGTGCCGTGCGCCGTTTCGGCGCCGCGGTCCAGAACCAGGATCGAGACTGGAGCAAGCGTAGTGTGGGGGTATGGCCGTGTCAACGGCCAATGACAGTACGGAGATTCGGCTGTGCGAGGTCCGGTGCTGGCATTCGCCACCGGCGATCAATTGGTTCGAGCGATCGTGCTCTTCAGGCGCGGACGACCAGGGTGGAGCACGGCCGGATGTCGATCAATGCATGCCGGAACGTACTGGCAATCGTTCCGGAGTGAGATCGCACTGCGCAGAGCACGGGGTACACGCGTGCTTGCGGAAGATTGCCAACAGAGTGAACTTCTGGTCGTCGAGTGGATCAGGAATTGACACAATCGCCAAAGCGGCAGATTTGCCCCGGAGCGCATGTTTCGCCCAGGAAACCGCAGTAGTCGGCATCGTTGTTGATATCGTGACAAACGCCATGGTCGCAAACGATGCCGCCGGAGGTTCTTGGGCATGATCGGAAGCAGTCGCCGCAATGATCGATATCGAATCGAAGATGCAGACCGGTGATCGAGGCTGACAGACGCTCGTCGCCGGTCCGATTCTTGGCGGTTGTTTTCGGCGGAATGCGACAATGGTCGTTGCTGAGATACGGTATTGCGCTCTCGAGCGTTGCCGGGTTGTTGGAAAGTGTTTCTCCCTGTCGACCAAACGCCATGGCCGCAGGGCAGACAGAGCGATGGTTGCACAAGCGTTTTCCGAGCGGAACCAATCGAATAGCCAAGGCAGTGATCCGGTGCGGTTGTCGACGCTGGGATTGCCCCAGATGTATTCGACATTCGTGGGCCGCGAGCGCGAGGTCGCTACGCTCCGGCAGATGATCCGCAACCCGGCACTGCGGTTGATTACGATCACCGGACCGGGCGGGGTCGGGAAGACCCGGCTCTCGGTCGAAGTGGCGGGCACGCTCGAGCGTACGTTTGGACGGAACATCTGGTTCGTTCCATTGGCGCCCGTGGGCGACAGCACATTGGTGCCGGCAGCCATAGCGCGCACGATCGGCGTGCGGGAGTCGGGAACGCGAGGGATCGTCGCGGATATCGTCGAGTACCTGGCCCCCCGCCGCGCGCTGATGCTGGTCGACAACTTCGAGCGGTTGCTGGAGGCCGGTCCAGTGATTTCCGAACTGTTGGGGCCTGTCCTGACTTGACTGTGGTTACGACGAGCCAGGCCCCGCTTCGGCTGCACGGAGAGCAGGAGTTTGCTTTGGCTCCGCTGGCGCCTCCGCAGTCGCATGGCAACGAACGGCGCTCGAGTGAGATCGATGCGGCGGTGCAGTTGTTCGTCGATCGGGCTCAGGCGGTTCAGTCCACGTTCACGCTGAACGACAGCAATCGGGAGGCAGTCGAGGCGATCTGCGCCGCGCTCGATGGACTGCCGTTGGCAATCGAGTTGGCTGCAGCGCGGGTACGGGTGCTTTCGCCGGCATCGATTCGTTCCCGCTTGCAGAGCGATCGACAGGTGCGATTCCAGCTTCTGAGCGATGGGCCGCGCGATTTGCCGGAGCGGCATCAATCGATCGGCGAAGCCATCGGATGGTCGTACCGGTTGCTCGATCCATGGGAGCAGTTGCTCTTCCGCCGGCTTTCGGTCTTTCGTGGATGGTTTACCTTCGCTTCGGCAGAGGCGGTTTGCGGTTTCGGGGCCCTGGCGGATCAGCCGCGTGACATGTTCGAACTCGTGGCGTCGTTGTTCGACAAGAGCTTCCTGATGAGCAAGGCCTCTGACGGGCCGGAACCGAGTTTCCTGCTCCTGGCGAGCATCCGCGCATACGCGGCCGAATTGCTGGAGAACAGCGACGAGCGCGACGTCATGCGGGAGCGGCATGCGGCGTACTACCTGGAGCGGGCGAAAGCGGTCGAGATGGGCTTGCGCGGTCCGGATCAGCGTGAGTGGCTGAACGGGCTCGATGCCGAACACGCAAACGTGCTGGCCGCGCTGACATGGCTCGATGCCGAGCGGGACGGCACGCGGCTTCAACGTATGGTCTGGGCGCTCTACTGGTATTGGTTCTATCAGGGCAACACCCAGGAAGCGCGGCAATGGCTCGAGCGGGCGTGCAGTTACACCGACACCGATGACATCGCGTCGGACACCTGGGTTCGGGTAGGAGACGCGATGCTCACAAACCATGTGGGCGAGCACGCGGAGGCGGTGCGCAAAGCGAACGCCGCGGCAGCGTTGGCACGGGAACGCGGACAGCCCATCATGGAGAGCGTGGCGCTGACCATTGCGCAATATGGCGAGCTGGCATTGGGCCATCTGGACGAATCGATTCGCCTCGGACGTGAGGCGCATCGGCTGATCGAACCAGTGGACGATGACTATTGGCGAGCGATGGTCTACGGAGAGGCTGGTCTCTTCCTGGGCGGCGCCGGAGAATCAGACGAAGGGTTGGCGTTGGTCGAAGCGGGGCTTGCGTTGGAGCGGGCGCGCGGTGATGACTACTTCGCGGAATCCGGCTCAGCGATATCGGCGTAATGCGGCATGACCTGGGCGAGCTGGATGCAGCGCTGCGTCGATACGGGGAGAGCGTGGAGGCACTCAGCCGGTCCGGCGGAAACTGGTATCTGTCGAGCCCATTCTGTGGGATAGCGGCATTGTGCGGGCATCGCATCCCGAGGATGCGGCGCGGCTCCTGGGAGCGGCGCGAGCCCTGCAAGACCGGGGAGGGGCGAATCCCTGGTCGACAGAGCTCGACCGGAACGCATTGGCGTTGGAGCAGACGAGAGCGGCGCTCGGCGACGTGGCGTTCGAACGCGCTTTTCGCGATGGGTATCGCATGCCGATCGGGGATGCGGTGGAAATCGCCTTGACGCTGGTCGGATCGGAAACGAGCGCGGGAATGTCCGAGGCGGAACTTGCCGAGTTGCTCACGCCGCGCGAGCTGGAGGTGCTGCGGCTCATCGCTGCGGGTCACACCGACAGAGAGATCGGTGAGGAACTGGATATCAGCCCACGCACGGCGTCGAAACACGTCGCGAACATCCTCGGCAAGCTGGACGTTCCGACCAGAGCAGCGGCAACAGCTCTGGTGAAGTCCTGTTGAATCTTTGAAGTACGGGTCCTCGTCCGCTCTACACGGGTAAGGGCGAGAGTAGGCCGCCGTCGACGCGATAGGCGCCTCCGGTGCAGAAGGAGGCCTCGTCGGAGGCGAGGAAGAGAACGAGATTGGCGACCTCTTCGATCGTGCCGACGCGGCCGATGGGATGCGCGCTGCCCCAGAGCGCGATGGTCTCCTCGATATCGCCGTCGCCGAACTTCTCAGCGGCCATTTCCAGCATGGGTGTGCGAATCGAACCAGGGGCGATGCAGTTGCAGCGGATGTTCTCTGCGGCGTGGTCGAGCGCAACCGTGGTGGTGAAGCTGACGATGCCGCCCTTGGAAGCAGCGTAGGCGGCCACGGTTCGTTGCGAGGCGAACGCCTGAACCGAGGCCGTGTTGACGATGGATCCGCCGCCCCGTTTGCGCATTTCGGGAATGACATGTTTACACGTGAGGAATGTGCCTTTGAGGTTGACACCGAGCTGGCGATCCCAGTCTTCCTCCGAGAATGTGTCGACGGTGCCGTAGAGATTGATCCCTGCCGCGTTGAACAGGACATCGACACCGCCAAAGGTGGAAACGGCCATGTCGACCATGTTGGCGACGGCGGCGTTCGAGCGGACATCGGTCGCCACGGCCAGCGCGGAACCCCCGGCGCCGACGATGCGGTTGGCCGCCAGGCTGGCTTTTCCGGCATCGAGATCGGCGATCACGACCGATCCGCCTTCACGTGCAAAGGCTTCGGCAGCGCCGTTGCCGATGCCGACCGCGCCTCCAGTGACGATGACGACCTTGTCGACGAAGCGCTTATTGCGGTCCATACAGCTGGATTCCTCTCTTCAGCGGGCGGATACGTGATGTTGGGAAGAGGATACCCGGGGGAAATGGGAACTGCGACGGGTTGCGCGCGGATGGCCATGGTTTCGTAGACTGCGGGGAGCAATCGGCACGCGCGCTGGAGGGAGTGATGGCGAAGCAGTTGATCATTTTACGGCATTCGAAGACCGAGAAGATCAATCCGGCCGGAGATCCGGCGCGGGAACTGACCAAGCCTGGGCGGCGGTGGGCGATGGAAGCTGGGCGTGAGATTCAGGAGGCGGTGGGCATGCCCGACCTGCTGGTGACCTCGAATGCGATTCGGGCCCTGCAAACCGGAGACCTGGCGGCGGAAGCGATGAAATTCTCCGGTGAGCGCCGGGTGGTGCCGGAGGTTTATGGAGCAACGGAACACGAGCTGATCGAGGTGATTCAGGCGTTTCCGGATGAGTTTTCGGCGATCGTGTTGGTGGGCCACAACCCGGGAATGGAGGAGTTGGCGAACAGTTTTCCGGGAAAGCGCCCGAGTGGACACTTGCCGACGGCGGGCTGGGTCGTGGTGGAAATGGCTGCGAACGCCTGGAAGGATGCGTCGTCAGGAGGCGGGAAGGTGACGGCGTTCGGGACGCCGAACAAGGAGTAGCGGCGCCAAGCTGTGCATCAGGAAGCAGGTTGCTCGATTCCGGCGCCGTCTGAGAGCGATCCGATCGGTTCGACTTTTCAGATGGCCGACTCCTCGCTCAACGGGAGGCGAAACGGTGAGAGCCGCGAACCTGCTCTTCGATCCAGTGGTAGGTGATGCTAAGTCCTTGTTCGAGTGGAACTGAAGGAATCCATCCAAGAATTTGGCTTGTGAGTGAATTGTCTGAGTTTCGTCCGCGCACACCTTGAGGGCCGTCAATGTGTGCGAGTTCGATCGGGATCTCGGCGAGATCGGCGATCCATGAACGCAAGTTCGTTGATAGAGACCATGCGGTCTTGCCCGAGGTTCAGTGGCCCGGGATAGTCCGACTGCATGATGCGGTACAGGCCCTCCACGCAGTCGTCGATAAAGCAGAAGGAGCGCGTTTGCTTGCCGTCGCCCCAGACTTCGATCTCAGGATTTCCGGTGAGTTTGGCGATGGCGATCTTGCGACAGAGAGCGGCGGGAGCCTTCTCGCGGCCACCGTCCCAGGTCCCGAGCGGGCCGAAGACATTGTGGAATCGGACGATGCGGGTTTGCATGCCAAAGTCGGCGGAGTAGTACTCGCAGAGCTTTTCGGAGATGAGCTTTTCCCAACCATATGCGTCCTGAGGATCAGCGGGGTAGGCGTCGGACTCTTTGAGGGGGACAGCATCGGTTGAGGTTTGCAGGTGTTCAGGGTAGACACAAGCGGATGAAGCGAAGAGATAGCGCTCAACCCGATTCTGGCGGGCAGCTTCGATGGTATGCAGGTTGATGAGCGCATTGTTGCGCAGGATCTGGGCGTGATGATTGACGATATAGCCCATGCCGCCCATGTCAGCGGCCAAGGCGTAGACCTGATCGACACCACGAGTGGCTTCGAGGCTGTTTTCCAAGTGGCGCAGGTCGAGAAGCCAGAACTCGTCGGCTTGACTGGGTGCGAACTCGGGCGCCTTCAGGTCGACGCCGCGTACCCAGTGGCCGCGGCGCTTGAGGCTGGTGACGAGGTGATGGCCGATAAACCCGCCAGCTCCGGTGACGAGGACGCGTTTCGAGGGTTCGTGGCTGTGCATGGCCAATTCGGCACACTCGGATTCAGCGATTCGAGATCGTCTCAGTGATGAGCGGGGTTTCGGCGACTGTGGCTCGATAGCGTTCGGCGAAATATTCGATCGCAAGTTCGGTTCCCGGGGCGGCGAGCTCGATGGGTAGGTAGCCAAGGGCGACGGGGCGGCCGACGGTGTAGCCGAAATTGGCGCTGGAAACGTAGCCGATGATGTCGGTACCCAAGAGGATCGGTTCCTTGCCGAGCGGAACCGGGGAATCTGGATCGAGCAGCAAGGTGGCGAGCTTCTTCGATGTGAACGAATTGGCGAGCGCGTCTGCGCCGATATAGTCCGAGCGGGCTTTGTCGATGGTGAAGGCAAGGCCAGCCTCTCGTGGGGTGTACTCCGCGCGGAGATCGGTTCCCAGTGAGAGAAAACCCTTCTCGATGCGGAGCGAGTCCATCGCCGCTCCGCCGGCCGCTATGAGACCATGGGGCTGCCCGGCGTTCCAGACGAGATCCCAGAACGCGGAGCCATATTCGGTCGAGGTATGCAGCTCGAAGCCTTCTTCCCCGACATAGGACATGCGGATGGCGAGCACGGGGATATGTCCCACGGAGATCCAGCGCGCGCTGTAGCGCGGGTGATCGTCGAGGCAGAGTGGTTGGTCGACAATCGAATCGAGGATGGCGAGCGCATTGGGGCCGAATAGACCAAGCGCGGCCCAGGCGGGGGTGGTGTCGCGCACGGTGACATCGGCAAAGTCGCGCAGATGATTTTCGATCCATCCGAGATCGCGCGGACCGCTGGCGCTGCCGGACATGATCATGAAACGATCGTCGGCCAGCCGGGCGATGGTGACGTCGGACTCGACGCCGCCGTGTGGATCGAGCAAGAGGCTGTAGGTGACGCGCCCGGCGGGCCGGTCGAGTTTGCTGCACGAGAGGCGTTCGAGCGCGGCGAGGGCGTTCTTCCCGGAAAGCTCGATGCGCATAAACGTGCTGAGATCGAACAGACCGGCGTTCGTGCGGGTGGCGATGTGCTCTGCCCCGGCGATGGGGGACCATTCGATGGCGCCCCAGTCGTCGCGGACGGCGCCGGCGGCCGGCAGTGGCAGGGTCGAGTTTGATCCGAACCATTGTGGGCGTTCCCAACCGTTCGACTCGAAGAAATGCGCGCCGAGGGCGACCTGTTGCGCATACCAGGGAGCGCGCCGCAATCCGCGCGGAGTCGTGATCTGATACTTCGGGTGGATGATGTCGTAGACCTCTGCGTACTGGCTCCAGCCGCGGGCGTGGATGTAGCTTGGACTGGCATGGTGGGGCGCGAAGCGGTTGACGTCGAGTTCCCGCATGTCGAGTTCGCAGTCGCGGTAGACCATTTGCTGGGCCAGGGCGCGGGCGGTGCCGGTGGAGTGGGTGACCCAGATGGCGATGGCGGTCCAGAGGCCAGAGGCGTTGGCGACTTCGCCGACCACGGCCTGGGCGTCGATGGTGAAGGAGAACATGCCGTAGACGCGGTCGGTGATACCGGCGTCGCGCAGTCCGGGGATGAGGCGCATCGCTTCGTCGAAGCCCGGATCCATGGGAGCGGGGTCGAAATCACGCTCGGCGGGGTGCCGGCGGCTATTGTCGATGGCCGATGCCGGCACCAGGACGGGATCGTGCCGATAGTTGCCGACGCCCATGCGGTCTCCGTCCTGCCAGAGGTACATGGAATGGTCCTGATGCCGCCAGAGTGGTTGGACGACCTGTTGGCCGGCCAGGTGCTGGAGCTCGGCGAGTGGTGTGGTGCGGACATAGGGATGCGCGCACGGATGCAAAGGAATGGGCGTGCCGGTCAGCTCGCCGAGAAGCGGTCCCCAGATGCCACCGCACAGGACGAGCTCGTCGCAGGTGAAGTGGCCCTTGCTGGTGTGAATGCCGCGCACCACGCGGTTGGGCATATCGACCGACAGGAGCTCGGTTTCGCCCATGAACGTGACGCCAAGCGCCTCGGCACGGTCGGCGATCCGTTCGACGGTGGGAACAGCGCGAACGATCCCATCGCCGGCAATTTGGATCGATCCGAGGATGAGGTCGGTGTCGAGCTGAGGAACGAGCTGGCGGGTTTCCGACGGGTCGAGGAGCATGGCGTCGAGACCCCATGAGCGGGCGTAACCGACCTTGCGTTTCAGATCGTGCCAGCGTTCGCGAGTGGTGGCGATTTCGAGACTGCCGGTCGGGAACCAGGTTGGCGCGTCGGGCGAGGAAACCTCGGCGAAAGCGCCAGTGGTCCATTGGGCCAGTTTCGAGACCGTGCGGGAGGCGTTGTTCTGGAAAACGCCTCCTGGGGCATGGGATGTGGAGCCCCCGGTTTCGAAGAGGGGAGCACGGTCGATGACCAGTATGTCGGTGCGTCCGAGCTTGGCGAGTTCCCAGGCGGTCGAGACGCCAACGATACCTGCGCCGACGATGATGGTCCGGTAGTGGGTGGTCATAAGGTCCCGCTCGCTACGAAATGCTTCTCGATAGCGGGAAGTATGCAGCCGTTACCGTTCGGGCGTCGTTGGTTGCTCCGGGTTCGGTTCTTGCGAAGGGTCGATGGCGGGTTTGGCGTAGCGGACGATGGTGTCGCCCATGGTGCGATGGAACTCGCCATTGGAAAAGACACGGGTGAGACCAGCGTTCTTGGCCGCGCGGAGACCTTCGACATTGGTATGGGAACCGAAGGCGATCGAGGGAAGGTCTGGAGTGGCGTCGATCGTGGTCTTCAGCGCATCCCAGTCGTCGACAGCGGAGATGTCGATGATGAGCAAAGCGGCGTCGGGCCTGGAGGAGATTGCCGACGCGAGTGCTTTGGTGGAGCGGGCGGCGATCGGCGCGTAGCCGAGCGCGCGCAGGGTGTTGCTAATGGTGACGCCGAAGAAGAGGTCCTTGTTGAGGACGATCGCCGGCGCGGCAGGGGCATCCGAATTGGGTGTGAGAAGGGGTTGTATTTGCATGGCTCCTGTCATAGGATAACGACGTTAGGTAACACCGAACACTGTTAAGTAACAGTGAATTGTATTCTGGGGATGGGGTATGTTGGTTCCTTCGACGGCGAAAATCTCGGCCAGTAGCGCCCGGC